>JBKJSX010000065.1:0-7916 GCA_046594375.1 Chitinophagaceae bacterium | reverse complement strand
AATGGAAGATTTTGAGAAAGCTATAACATCAAAAACAAAAGCGATCGTTATCTGCAATCCCAATAATCCAACAGGATATTTGTACAGCAAAAGCGAAATGGAAACGCTGAAAGAAATTATTTTAAAACATAACCTGTATTTATTTGCAGATGAAGCATACCGCGAATTTTGTTATGATGGGGAACATTTCAGCGCTATGCATTTAACAGGTGTTGATGACAATATTGTTTTGATGGATACAATAAGCAAAAGGTATAGTGCCTGTGGTGGTAGAATTGGGGCACTTGTTACAAAAAATAAAGATGTATTACAATCAGTGATGAAGTTTGCACAGGCAAGATTAAGTCCGCCAGGCTTTGCACAAATTTTAGGAGAGGCAGCCGTGGATCTTCCTGCAAATTATTTTGAAAAAACAAAAAAAGAATATCAATTAAGAAGAGATACAATCGTAAAAAGATTAAATGCTATTCCGGGAGTGTTTTGTCCTAATCCCGGTGGTGCCTTTTATGCTATGGCAAGATTGCCGGTTGATGATGCAGATGTTTTTTGTAAATGGTTGTTGGAAAGTTTTTCCTACAATAATAAAACCGTTATGCTTGCTCCCGCAAGTGGTTTTTATGGCACTGCAGGTCTTGGCAGGGATGAAGTTCGGCTGGCCTATGTTCTTAATGTGGATTCAATTAATGCTGCAATGGATTGCCTGGAAAAAGCTTTAGAAAAATATCCCGGAAGAAAAAATATTTAGAGCGCTTTCTCACTTGCCAATTTTGCTCAAAGCCTTATCTTTGCCGCCCAAATGTCGGGGTAGCTCAGCTGGTTAGAGCATCGGATTCATAACCCGAAGGTCGGCAGTTCAAGTCTGCTCCCCGATACTAAGCTCAAATCATTTACTTTTAAGGATTTGGGCTTTTTTGTTATCGATCATTTACTGTAGTTTTTTTTCGGTATAGCTAACACTTTTAAGCTATAGACATGATAAATCTTCCCAATCAATGCTATTGTTCTAACATAAATGTATTTCCAAAAAACTGGGAATCTAATAAAGTTTCCATGAAAAATGATTGGTATATAACCTATCGTTTTTATGATACCAGCTTCTTGAATAGCATTAAATTTAAAAAAGGTAAGCTTACAATGATTAAAGGGATAAATCACTTTTAAGACCATTTCAGAACGTAAAACAGAGAAGCCGCTAAGAGAATTTGTTGTTTTTACGTTTTCATATTCGCCTTAAAATGTCACTCCTTTATATTTTGTAGCTTATTTTTGTACAAACCTTTTAAACATGCAGGTAATTTTAGTTTTACATAATCTTATGCGATGGGCTGTTCTGTTATTCGGCCTCAGGACGCTATTCTCTGCTATGTCTGGTTTAGTTAGTAAAAGAAATTATACTGCTGCAGACGGAAAGAGCAATTTCTTTTTTATGCTTAGCTGTGACATACAATTATTGATAGGATTGGTATTGTACTTTACCAACGGATGGTCAGAAAGGTTGAAGGATCTTGGTAATAATATGAAAGATGCTAACAACCGATTCTTTACGATGGAACATGGATTGTTGATGATAATTGCATTGATATTAGTTCATACAGGCAGGGTATCAGTAAAAAAAGCAACAACATCTTCGGCAAAATATAAACGCACTTTATTATTTTTTGGGCTGGCTATTGTATTGATATTAGCTTCCATTCCATGGCCCTTTAGAGAAGCGATTGCAAGGCCATTATTCAGGTGGTTTAATTAGTGCATAATTTTGAAATGAATGAGTGAAGAGAATTTAATGCCCATCATACTTATTACAAATGATGATGGTATAACAGCGCCAGGCATTCGAAACTTAGTTGAAGCCGTAAAAGATCTTGGTCAGGTTGTAGTGGTGGCGCCAGACAAGCCGCAGAGTGGAATGGGACATGCGATAACGATCGGTGTTCCCCTCAGGCTTAACAAAGTTGAGGAGATGTTTGATGGCGTTGAAACATGGCAAACCAGCGGCACACCCGTTGATTGTGTAAAGCTTGCGGTTGATAAAATACTACATCGCAAACCTGATATTTGCTTAAGCGGTATTAATCATGGCGCAAATCATTCCATCAATGTTATTTACAGCGGCACTATGAGTGCGGCCATGGAAGCCAGTATTGAAAGTATTCCCAGCATTGGCTTTTCATTACTCGATTATCGCTTTGAAGCAGACTTTACAGCAGCAAAATTTTATGTTCACAAAATTGTTGAGAGCCTTCTGAAAACAAAAATAGATAAACATCTTTTACTTAATGTAAATTTTCCTGTTGTTCCACTGGAAGAAATAAAAGGCATAAAAATATGCAAACAGGCTTATGCAAAATATGATGAAGACTTTGATGAACGCCTCGATCCTCATGGCAAAAAATATTACTGGCTCACCGGCGAATTTGTAAATTTTGATAAAGGCGATGATACCGATGTGTGGGCATTGCAAAATAATTATGTAAGTGTTGTGCCCGTGCAATTCGATCTTACCAATTATAAATTAAAAAAACAACTGGAAAAAAACTGGAAAATAAATGATATTTAAAAAAGACAATTTTGTTTTTGGATTGATACTCGGTTTTATTGCGCCTGCCTTTGGATTTCTGTTATATAAGTTTGTAAAATTCCCAACACTTTCTTTAAAAGAAATGCTTCAGTGGATAAAACTTAATCCTAATCTCATCACCGTTTTTATCAGCGTATCGCTATTTGCCAACGCAGCATTGTTTACCATTTATATTAACGGGCATCGTGATAAAACTGCAAAAGGCATTTTCGTTCTTACGATTATTTATGCAGTGATTGCAATGCTGTTTAGATATTTATAAAAGATTTTTTAGTCATCTTTAAATCTTTGGGCAACATCGTTGTGTCACTCACTTCAACGGCATACCTTTAACCGTCAAACTATTTTAAATTTAAAAGATCCCTCTCCCCTTGAGGAGAGGTTAGGTGAGGGGATATGAAATATTACATCATAGCAGGCGAGGCATCGGGCGATCTTCACGGCAGCAATCTTATTAAAGAAATAAAAAAACTTGACAGTGTGGCGGACGTGAGAGCATGGGGTGGCGATAAAATGCAGGCGCTGGGAATCACGCTGGTAAAGCATCATAAAGATCTTGCCTTTATGGGCTTTGCTGAAGTAATAAAAAATCTTCCTACCATACTTAAGAACTTAAATTTTTGTAAGCAGGATATTTTAAACTACACTCCTGATGCACTAATTCTAATCGACTACCCAGGTTTTAATTTACGGCTTGTAAAATGGGCAAAGGATAATAATTTAAAAGTGATCTTTTATATTTCGCCACAGGTGTGGGCATGGAAAGAAAGCAGGGTAACTCTTATAAAAAAGTATGTCGACAAGATGATCGTCATCCTGCCATTTGAAAAAGAGTTTTACAAAAAATTTGATTACGACGTTGAATATGTTGGTCATCCTTTGGTAAAAGTTGTTGAAGAATTCAAAGAAAAAAATATTCTATATTCAACACACAACACTCAACACTTAACACCCAATACTATTGCTTTACTACCGGGCAGCCGTAAACAGGAAATAAAACGAAAGCTGCCCCTGATGTTAAAAGCATCAAAACATTTTCCAAGCTATAATTTTATCGTTGCAAAAGCCCCGGGTATTACCGATGAATTTTACAATACTTTTTTACATTCTTATAAAAATGTAATTGCAGTTGCGGATAAAACTTATTCTATTTTAGTAAATGCAAAAGCTGCATTGGTAACGTCAGGCACTGCCACGCTGGAAACTGCATTATTTGAAGTGCCGGAAATTGTTTGCTACAAAGCTGGTGAACTTTCTTATCAAATTGCAAGGCGGTTAATAAAGTTGAAATTTATCAGTCTTGTTAACCTGATAATGAATAAAGAAGTAGTTAAAGAACTTATTCAAAATGATCTTACTGTTGAAAATATTAAACATGAATTGCAGGACTTGCTTACGAATGAACCGAGGCAGCAACAGATAAAAAATGATTACAGGGATCTAAAAAAATTATTAAGCAAAGGAGGAAATGCATCAGCGAATGCTGCAAAAATAATTCACGATTTTATAAAGTAGAAGTAACTCCTCAGTCGGCTTTTACGGTTGCAAGTCTCCCGCTTAGGTAGATTTAGTAGGTTCAGTGCCTCAACAATTTAATTATGATAATTATCAATGCCGCCAAAAATAATAAGATAGAAAGCCTGTTGATGCCATGCATATAACCTACCCATTTTGTATGAGGACGATTTGGATCTTTCTTTTTTAAGTATAGATATTCTGCTATTTGACGCCACACTCCCATAAAATTTATTTTAAGTTCTCCTTAATTAATACGTGATACCAAATAAAAATTAAACGTAAATTACTTAATTAAAAAACAGATAAATGAAAATTATTTTAGCAGCTTTCACATTATTGCTTTTCGCAGGATCGGGTTGGGCACAAAAAAATAAAAATCAAACAATTCATTTTGCTGTTGTTAAAACGGATGCCGAATGGAAAAAACAATTAACAGCTGAACAATATACAGTCACACGTAAAGCAGGCACTGAAAATCCTTTTTCAGGAAAATACTGGGACAACCATGAGAAAGGAATTTTCAAATGCGTTTGTTGCGGGCAGGAGTTATTTTCATCTGATACAAAATTTGAAAGCGGAACAGGATGGCCCAGCTTTTATCAGCCTCTAAAAAAACAAAACGTTTTGCAAGCGACAGATAATAGTTTTGGCTCTACACGTACAGAAGTAGTTTGCAGCCGCTGCGGTGCACATCTAGGTCATGTGTTTGCTGATGGACCAAAACCAACAGGATTACGCTACTGCATGAACTCAGCATCTCTCGATTTTGTAAAAGAAAAATAATATAACTTTATTCAACTGTTACATAGATGCTTCCTAACAAATCACCGGTATTAAAATCATTGTAGTAATGAAAAAAATTGTAAAAAAGCATCCGCTTTCAATAAGGTGGTTTCATTGGATAAATTTTCCTATCCTGGCTGTAATGATATGGAGTGGCTTACTTATATATTGGGCTAATGATATTTACAGGGTTGGCTGGGGCGATAAAACTGTTCTAAAATTTTTTCCTGATTCATTTAATAAAGCGCTTAATATTCCTTTCAGACTGGCCCAAGGTATGAGCCTGCACTTCATGTTCATGTGGTTCTTTGCTATAAATGGATTTTTGTATGTTTTATATTTATTCATTTCGGGAGAATGGAGATTGATCTTTCCCAATAAAAAATCTCTTAAAGAATCCTGGCTGGTTGTGCTGCACGATCTTCATTTAAGAAAAGGATTGCCGCCGCAAAAAAAATACAATGCCGCACAACGCATAGCTTATACAGGTGTAATTATAATGGGCTTCGGATCATTGGTAACAGGCTTGTCAATTTATAAACCCATCCAGTTTAATTTTTTATGCAATATGCTTGGCGGATATGAATGGGCAAGAGCAGAACATTTTATTCTTACCATTCTTTTTACATTATTTTTTCTTGTCCATGTGATACAGGTAATCATTGCAGGATGGAATAATTTCAGAAGTATGGTAACCGGGTTTGAAGTTCCCCCTCCACCACCTGAAGGAGAAACGTTACATCCTTCTTCAACACCAATAAATACAACAGATGCCGTTTAAAGAAGAATTTGTATCAGAAAAAAAAATCAGGCAAAGAACTATTATTTCTTTTTCTGTGTTTATAGTTATGCTTGCTGCAGCATTTTTTGGCTGGAGATGGCTACACAAACAGCCCGAAGATAATGGAGCACTTAAACCACTACGAAATGGCTTTGAATACAACGAAAAAATTTTCTCAAAATTTTTCAGTAACAATCATCTTGCAAAAACTTTTCCTGTTGGCGCTGCTGCGCATAATGTACGAGTGAATGGAAGTGATGGCATGGGTGAAGATTTTGATGCTGCAGCATGGAAACTAAAAGTTGTAAGAAACCCCGGCGATACTTTACTTGTTACGTTTGATGAAATAAAAGCATTACCCAAAACAGAAATTATTTTTGATTTTAAATGTATCGAAGGCTGGAGCCAGATAACACATTGGGGTGGCGTAAAATTTTCTGATTTTGCAAAAAAATACAATCTTAGTTCTCAAACACAAATGAATTATGTTGGATTGATAACGCCTGATAAGGGCTACTACGTTGGTATTGATATGCCTTCTATCATGCATCCCCAAACGCTTCTGTGTTATGAAATGAATGGGGCACCGTTACCAATGAACCAGGGCTATCCATTGCGACTTATAATTCCTGTTAAGTATGGTATTAAACATTTAAAAAGAATCGGAAGTATTTTCTTCAGCAATGAAAGGCCCGCCGATTTTTGGTACGAACGCGGCTATGATTATTATTCCGGTTTATGATCGTCAGAAAAAGGAAGCAGTGATGAAACTTTTTGTAATCCTTTTTCAAAAAATCCCCAGAACGGTTTTGGTTGATTTGTGTATTGCAGTTTAAAAGCAACTATACTCTTTTCTTTTATATAATTAATGGCTTCATCAATTGAATCTGTAACTAAATATAAACCTGGATCATTAGCAGAAATAGTTCCTTCTCGTATCATTCGCTCGTTATGCGCAAGTAATTCCTTATGAAATTCTCTGTCAAATATAATGATTGGGAATTTTTGTATTTTTTTTGTCTGAACTAAAGTAATCGCTTCAAAAAATTCATCAAGCGTACCAAAGCCACCGGGCATTACAACAAATGCATAAGAATATTTTAAGAGTAAAACTTTTCTAACGAAAAAGAATTTCATGTTCACCCACCTGTCAAGATATGGATTTGGATGTTGCTCGATAGGCAATACAATGTTGCAGCCAACGCTTCTTCCTCCAACATCCTTTGCGCCGCGGTTAGCAGCTTCCATTATTCCCGGGCCGCCGCCGGTGATTATTGTAAATCCGAGTTTTGCAATTTCGCCTGCAAGTTTCCTTGCCTGCTCGTAATAAGGATGATCTTCTTTAAAACGGGCTGAACCAAATATGGTAACACATGGCCCAACAAAATGTAATGCCCTGAAGCCTTTTATAAATTCAAAAAGAACATTAATTGTATATTTAAAATCATACCACCGGCTTTGCGGCCCTTCTAAAAAATCAATTTCAGTTTTTGTGATTTTTTCCATGATTCGTTATTTAAATCAATAATCAAGTAAAGTTTTTAAAATAGCGGTTACTTTTTCTGCATTAGGCAGCATAGCTTTTTCCAGGGCTGTGTTCATTGGAACTGCCGGTAAATTTAAAGCTCCAAATACATCAACCGGTGCATCCAAAAATTTAAAACACTCTTTCGATATTCTTCCGGCGAGCGCTTCCGCGAAAGAATTATTTTGTTGCTCTTCTGTTAGCACTAAACATTTGCTATGTTTTTTTACAGAAGAAAAAATTAATTCTTCATCAAGGGGAAATAAAGTTCTGAGGTCAACAACTTCAATTTGTTCATCGAAATTTTTAGCTGCTGCTTTTGCCCAGTACACCCCCATTCCATAAGTAATTATACAGGCAGTTTCTCCATTGTTTATTTTTCCTTCTGAAGCATGTAAAACAATATTTGCTTTACCGAGGGGCAATATATAATCCTTGCCAGGCTCTACAGATTTTGCTTCCTCTGTTCCCGGAACTTTGCTCCAGTACAAACCTTTATGCTCCAGCATTACAACAGGATTGGGGTCAAGAAAGGCAGCTTTCATTAATCCTTTCATATCAGCAGCATTGCTGGGATAAACTATTTTAATTCCTTTAATAGAAAGCAAAGTTGTTTCAATACATCCACTATGGTATGGACCCCCGCCACCATAAGCACCCACAGGAACACGGATCACTGTTTGAACAGGAAATTTGCCACAGCTTAAATAACAGCTTTTTGAAATTTCTGT
>JBKJSX010000042.1:0-2730 GCA_046594375.1 Chitinophagaceae bacterium | reverse complement strand
AATTTTGGTAAGCATGCATTAAATAAATATCTGCCAGGCGCAGAATACCAAACTTTTTCCTTTATTTCTTCCTGTTTCAAATGTGGTAATCTCTTTTCACTACATCGATTGAAATTTAAAATTCTGGTATAAAAAACTTAAACCCGTAGCTTAGCTTTTTAAAATTAATTCTATTGTCTTCAGCGTTCTTAAATAAAGTTGCAGTAATAACAGGTGGCGGTGGTGTACTCTGCAGTACAATGGCGATGGCGCTTGCAGAGAAGGGTTGTAAAATAGCAGTGCTTGATATAAGAGAAGAGTTAGCTGAAAAAGTAGCCACTGCAATAAATAAAACGGGAGGCAATGCTATAGGCGTTGCATGCAATGTTCTTAATATTGATAACCTCAGGTCCTCACATGAAATGGTAATTAAATTATTAGGACCATGTGATATTTTGATCAATGGTGCAGGTGGAAATAATCCAAAGGGAACAACTTCCAAAAGTTTTCTATTTGAAGAGGATATGGCAAATGACGAAGTAAACACTTTTTTTAATTTACAACCTGATGATATAAAATTTGTTTTTGATCTTAATTTTATCGGAACTCTTCTGCCTACGCAGGTGTTTGCAAAAGATATGGTTGGCAGGGAAGGCACAAGCATAATTAATATTTCTTCGATGAATGCTTTTCGTCCTCTTACAAAAATTCCGGCTTACAGCAGTGCAAAAGCGGCCATCTCAAATTTTACACAATGGCTTGCAGTACATTTTTCAAAAGTTGGCGTTCGTGTAAATGCAATAGCACCCGGTTTTTTTCTTACTGAACAAACTTTGGGTTTACTTTCCAATGCTGATGGCAGTTTAACCGAAAGAGGAAATACCGTGATAGCCCATACACCTATGGGTAGATTTGGAGCACCTGAAGATTTAATTGGTACTTTACTCTGGCTTTGTGGTGATGGATCTAAATTCGTGACAGGAGTTGTTATTCCTGTGGATGGCGGTTTTAGTGCATTTAGCGGAGTGTAAAATATTCAGATTTTTTAAAAATGCAAACTACAATTGGCGATACATTTTAGTATATGATGATCTCTCCAAAAATATTATTTAAACACTGTTATGGCAGATATGCAATCGCTGCTGTCAACGTTTTTACAATGGAGCAAATTCATGGATTGTTTTCTGCAGCCGAATATTCTAACACGCCGATCATTGTTCAAATAACACCGGCTGCAAGAAATTATGCGCATCCAGAAATGCTTATGGCAATGGTGGAAGCTGCTGCAAAAATTTATCCTAAAACTGTTTTTGCTTTACATTTAGATCATGGAATTGAGGAGCACGTATTTGATGCGATCAACAATAATTATACATCTGTTATGATCGATGCCTCACATGATGACTTTGAAACAAATGTAAAAAGAACAAGGGCTGTTGTTGATAAAGCACATCCGAAAAAAATTGTGGTAGAAGCAGAGTTAGGTTTATTAAGCGGTGTAGAAGATGATATGGATATTGACAGCAGTCAGGCTTTTTACACTAATCCCCAACAGGCCAAAGAATTTGTTGAGCGAACAAAATGTGATAGTCTTGCAGTAGCAGTAGGTACCAGTCATGGTGCATATAAATTCAGCGGGGGCAAAGGATTGCAACTTCACATTTTAAAAAAAATTCAGGAGCAATTACCGGATTACCCTTTGGTATTACATGGCAGTTCAAGTGTAAATAAAAATGATGTGGCAGAAATAAATTTCTATGGAGGTAAGCTGGCAGAAAATGCAAGTGGTGTTACAGATAAAGAATTAAAAGATGCTATCGGTTATGGTATTTGCAAGGTAAATATTGCAACTGACATAAGATTGTTATGGGCAAAAGTGCATCGCAAATTTTTTAATGAGCAGCCTGAACTTTTTGATCCTGTTTTGCCCGGTAAAGAATACATGAAAGCATCTAAAGAATTATTGATAAATAAATTTGAACTATTGGGTGCAGCAGGTAAAGCATCATTAATAATTTAGTTAGAAATGATAAAGAGTGAAAAATATAAATTGGTTAGCAATCCGTCTAAAGGGTTGGGTGTCTATCAAAAAGTTTCTGCAACAGAAGCTCAATGGAAGCATTTGAATTTTGAAGCAAGACTTATGAAAAAAGGTGAGCAGTGGAAAGGTGATACAGGCGAAAATGAATATGGAATTATTTTATTAAGTGGCAATTATTCAATCACCACAAATAAGGGAAACTGGGAAACCATCAATGGCAGAAAAGATGTTTTCTCAGGCATAGCTCATACATTATATTTACCACGGCATACTTCATTTTCATTAATTTCAGAAAGCGATGTATTGGATATTGCTGCAGGCTGGTGTTTGGTAACAGAAGACAAACCCGCAAAATTTAAAACACCTAATGAAGCCGCTATCGAAATTCGTGGAGGGGACAATGCAACGAGACAAATAAACAGTTTGATCGAACCTGGCTTTGGAAGCAGTAAATTAGTAGTTGTCGAAGTATATACTCCCTCCGGAAACTGGAGTTCGTTTCCAGCACATAAGCATGATGAAAGAAAACTGGATGCAGATGGCAATCTTATTGAAGCCTGTCTGGAAGAATTTTATTTTTATAAAATAGATAGAGAAGCAGGGTATGCTATTCAACAGGTTTATACTTCCGATGGAGAATTAAATGAATTAATGCAGGTGAAAACAAATGACCTGGTGATGGTTCCGAAAGGGTATCATCCGGTAGCAGC
>JBKJSX010000130.1:0-4198 GCA_046594375.1 Chitinophagaceae bacterium | reverse complement strand
TCAGGTTTATCATCCCTGCTAAACATAGGCTGACCAATGCTTCTGCCCGGATTTGACAATGCATCCAGTACATCATGCTTTAATATTCTTCCATTAGATCCGGTTGCGGTAATATTTTTTACATCCACCTTTTTATCTGCTAAAATGGCTGCAGCAACAGGAGTTGCTTTAACATCCGAAGTTTTTTCTTCAGTTTTTTCTACAGGCATTTCTTCCTTTTTCTCTGCAGGTTTTTCTTTCTTTTTCTTACTCTCTTCAACTTTTGGTTCCTCAGCTTTTTCAGGACGTGCTGCAGTATCATCAATTTTACAGGCAACATCACCGATCTTTAATGTGTCTCCTTCTTTAGCAACAGTGATTAAAATCCCTGCCTGTTGTGCATTTATTTCAAACGTTGCTTTTTCACTTTCTAATTCTGCAATAACCTCATCTCTTTCTACATAATCGCCATTGTTTTTTATCCATTTTACCAATGTTACTTCGGTAATACTTTCACCTACTGAAGGAACTTTTATTTCTATCGCCATGATTAAAAGGGTTATTGAATTATAAGTTATAAATTAATAAATGAAAATAGTTTTTGATTTTGCATTTACTTTAGGCTTTTAAACACTAAAAGCTGTTTCAATTATTTCTTTCTGTTCCTGTGCATGCACTTTTGAATAACCTGTTGCGGTTGAAGCGCTGGGCTGGCGGCCTATCACTCCATAATTAATGGTTTTTAAATTCATTACTAAGAATGAGGCTGCGCCCATATTTAGCGGCTCTTCCTGCACCCAAAACCAAATTGCCTTACTATATTTTTTATACATATCTTCCAACTGATTTAATGGCAGTGGATAAATTTGTTCCATACGAATAATGGCAACTTCCTGCCTGTTTTCCTTATTCTGTTTTTCAGCAAGATCAAAATAAATTTTACCGCTGCAGAACAAAACTTTTTTTACTGCTGACGGATCTTGTATAAAACTATCATCTATCAATTCTTTAAATCCACCGGAGGTGAATTCATCAATATGGCTATAACTTCCGGGATGACGAAGGTTTGCTTTTGGTGAAAAAATGATCAATGGTTTTCTAAAAGCCCATGCGATTTGCCGGCGCATTGCGTGAAAATAATTTGCCGATGTAGTAATATTCGCAATTACCATATTCAGCTCTGCACACATTTGTAAAAAGCGCTCCATCCTTCCACTACTATGTTCCGGACCCTGACCTTCGTACCCATGCGGCAATAGCATTACCAGTCCATTCATACGATTCCATTTTTGCTCACCAGAACAAATAAACTGATCAATAATTGTTTGAGCTACGTTTCCAAAATCACCAAACTGGGCTTCCCACATTACCAGGGCATTAGGATTTGCTAAACCATAACCATACTCAAATCCCAAAACGCCAAATTCACTTAAAAGAGAATTATAAATTCTGAATTTAGCTTTTGCATCCGGAAGATTGCTCAACCTGTTATAGGCCTTATCATTATTATCATCTCTTAAAACCGCATGACGATGCGAAAAAGTTCCCCGCTGTACATCCTGTCCACTCATTCGAACATCATTTCCATCTAACAACAAACTTCCATAAGCAAGCAGCTCTCCTGTTGCCCAATCTGCCTTTTCTTCAGTCTCAAATAATCTTATTTTGTCCTGGATAATCTTTTCTACTTTTCTTAATGGCTTAAAATCATCCGGCCATTTCATTATGGCCTTAAATATTTTTTTAAAATTTACTGTGCTGATCGCCGTTACCGGGGATTTATAAAAATCTTCCGCAGTTGCTTTGCGCAAATTTCTCCACCATATTTCAGGTTGCTGATAATTATACGGCAACGGATTTTGCTTTACTTCATCAAGTCGTTCCTGCAGATCGCTCCAGAATTTTTTTTCCATCTCCTTGGCAAGTTCCTGTGCATCTGGCTCACCATGTTCCAGTAAATAGTTTACATAAACTTCCCTTGGATTTAGATGCTTTTCAATCAATGCATACAAGTGCGGTTGCGTAAACTTTGGATCATCCCCTTCATTGTGCCCATGACGTCGATAACACACCATATCAATAAAAATATCTGAATTAAATTCCTGGCGGTAATGTGTTGCCAATTCAACACATTTTACTACAGCTTCCGGATCATCACCATTTACATGCAACGCCGGAGCCTGTATAGCAGCAGCCAGTGATGTGCAATAGTCGGAACTTCTTGCATCATCAAAATCTGTAGTGAACCCTATCTGGTTGTTGATAACAAAATGAATAGTGCCCCCTGTATAATAACCTTTTAAAGCGCTCATCTGCAAAACCTCATATACAACACCTTCGCCTGCAAGCGATGCATCGCCGTGAATTAATATTGGTAAAATTTTATCAAACTGGCTCTCATACAATACATCAGCTTTTGCTCTGGCAAATCCTACAACCACTGGGTCTACAGCTTCAAGGTGTGATGGATTAGGCATTAACTTAAGATGGATAGCTTTACCATTTGTAGTTGTTACTTCACTTCCAAATCCCATGTGATATTTTACATCTCCACTTCCCATGGTTTGATCAAGCTGAGCAGTCCCTTCAAATTCACTGAAGATTTGCTCATATGTTTTACCCATGATATTTGCCAGAATATTCAACCTGCCACGGTGAGCCATTCCAATTACCATTTCCTGTACATTATAATCAGCAGCAGTATTTATAATTGCATCCAAAGCAGGAATTGTTGTTTCTCCTCCCTCCAGTGAAAATCTTTTTTGTCCTATATATTTTGTGTGAAGAAATTTTTCAAACATCACGCCCTGGTTCAGTTTCTCTAAAATTCTTTTCTTTTTTTCCAATGAAATAGAATTTGAAAATTCCTTTTCCATTTTATTCGTTAGCCAATCAATTTTCTTTTGATCGCTGATATATTTAAATTCAATGCCAACGTGATGGGCATAGCATATCCGAAGATGCTCAATAATATTACGAAGTGTTGTAACTCCTAAACCGATTAGGTTACCCGCCTGAAAATTTTTGTCCATGTCTTCTTCTGTAAAACCAAAAAAAGCCGGATCAAGATTGGCCCCACGATCTTTGCGTTCACGGATCGGGTTAGTTTTTGCAATCAGGTGGCCCTTATTCCGATATCCGAGTATCATTCGGTATGCACCTAATTCTTTTCTCCAATTTATTGCAAGATCATCGGGAGAAGCTTCACTTTTTGGTAGAATTGGTGCAGAAATTCCATTACTTGGTTTAACATTGGCTATTGCTGAATTAACGGCAAAATCAAACCCTTCAAAAAATTTACGCATGTCAGGATCAACAGACTCAGGATTTTTTACAAAATCTGCGTAGAGATTTTCAATGTAGGCCGGGTGAGAATTTGTGATGTATGAGAAATCTTTCATAAATAAGTACAAATATCGGTTTTTAGTAACATTAAAACTTTGTATAAAACACCTGGCTTTGATAAAAAGATTAATAAGACAGAACTTTTTATTGGTATGAATCCCTATCTTTGCCTCCCAAAAATAAAAATTTCATGGCTAATCACGCAGCTACCAAAAAAGATGTAAGACAATCAACTAAACGCAGAGAGCGCAGCCGCTATTATGGTAAAACAACCCGTAATGCAATTCGTGATTTGAAAGTGCTTGATACAAAAGAAGGCGCATCAGAAAAACTACCATTGGTAGCATCTATGATCGACAAATTAGCTAAACGTGGAATTATCCATAAAAATAAAGCGGCTAATTTAAAACGCAAGCTTACTAAAGGCGTAAATACATTGGCTAAATAAATAATTGAATTTATTTCAATAGAGCGTTTCTGAAAAGAAGCGCTTTTTTATTTGGTAACAATTCTGTTTACTAGCCAGCACATTGAGTTCTCATGTATACCGAACTATGACAAACAGTATACTTTTGGTGAAAGCCCCAAAATATTAGCATTTATCTCTGAAATTCTTCTCTTCCGCCCTACCAAAATCCCAATTAAACCCATACCTTTGCTGCCCGAATTAAAAAATTATTTATTAACTAAAACAAGGTAAATGCAGAATTACGAATTGATGGTGATTTTTACCCCAGTGCTTTCTGAAGAGGACTATCGTACCGCTCAGAAAAAATTTGCTTCCCTCGTTAGCGATAACGGTGGTGAGGTTGTGCACGAAAACCCATGGGGACTAAAATCACTGGCGTATCCCATCCAGAAAAAAACCACTGGT
>JBKJSX010000055.1:0-3691 GCA_046594375.1 Chitinophagaceae bacterium | reverse complement strand
GTTTATTATCTTCAATATATTTTTATTACTGACTGGAATTTTTGTCGCGGCAAAAAAATTAAAGGCGAAAGTATTTATTTTAACCCCCATGCCAATACAAAAGAAGATGTGCATATACAAATTGCCGGCAGCGGGCCAGATTCTGTGCAACCCTCAATTTTGTTTTCAGTATTGCAGGCGATCTATCTCGCAAAAAAAGAAATTCTTATTACCACTCCTTATTTTATCCCGGGAGATGCTGTTGTGAATGCCTTGCGCATAGCAGCATTGGGGGGACTTGCTGTAAAATTATTAGTCCCCGGCAAATGCGATTCAAAGATTGTGAATGCTGCATCCAAAGCGCATTATAAAGATCTTTTAATTGCGGGTGTAGAAATTTATGTTTACAACAAAGGCTTTGTGCATGCAAAAACTTTGGTAACCGATGGAACCTTATCCATGATAGGAACTGCAAACATGGATAACCGAAGTTTTGAATTAAACTTTGAAGTGAATGCAATTATTTACGATGCACCCTTCGCTGAAAAAATGCGCAAAGTTTTTTTTGATGACCTGGAGTACACTGAAAAATTAAATGCTGAAGAATGGTATAACCGTTCATTACTAACACAGCTTCCTGAAAAGTTAGCAAGGCTGCTTTCACCATCATTATAATTATTCTCCTTTTATTCTCCGGAAAAATGTTTCCATTGCTTCCCGGTCCCATTTTGCAAACCGACCTCTTTGTACAACCAGCCTGTTATCAATCCCTGGTTGCAAATAATAATGAAAAGCAAATTCTTCTTTAGGGTTTTGCCATCCTATTACCTGTCCGAAGCGCAGATCATTAAATACCAAAGTATCTTCTCTTTTTTCAACGGTATAAAATTGTTGTGAAAAACTAATAAGCTGTTGTACTCCTTTTTTGTCAGGCACGGTGTTAAGCAATGCTGCATTACGCGGGAAATATTGAAGATGCATTTTATTGGTACGATCAAATATTGAACGGTAACCTGTGTAATAACCACTGTCGTTGCCTGCAACAACAAACCATAGCCAGTTTTGCAATGGAGCCGGTGTTGTAAAATAACGGCTATAAGAAATATTTTCAAGAGCAAATTGTTTCTTCACATCACGGTCAATGATATATTTATTTATAACGCAGTAACATAAATACAAACCGCTCAATCCAAGCCCAAACTTCCACCAGTATTTTCTTTTATTATTTTTTTGTTTCAGCACAAACAACATTACAAGTGCTATGCCCGGAGCAATTGAAAAGAACGGATCAGCTACATAAATCGTATTAAAAGAAATGCGTGAATGCTGAAAAGGTTCAAGCAAGCCAACACCATAATTATTGAATGTATCTAAAAAAATATGCGACAGGATTGCGGCAGCAAAGAAAAAAAACCAGCGGGTGAATGAGATATTGTGTGGCCGGTGCAATCGGTTTGAAAGTAAAGCCATCAACACTGTAATGGTAACGGCAAATAAAATAGAATGCGTAAACCCACGGTGGGCTAATAAAGCTGAAGGTGTATCCATCCATGATGATACAATAAAATCTATATCAGGAATGCTTTGTGCAAGGATACCCCAAAGTACTGCTTTTCTGCCAACGGTTCGTCCGGCAAAGGCCTCTCCCATACAGGCGCCAAGCGCAATATGTGTAAGTGAATCCAGTGATTTTAATTTATGTATTTCCCCTGTTCAATCTACTAAACTCAAAAACATTATTTTGTTTTTGCTCCAAATATATCATTCAATAAAGCTGCTAAATGAACGCCTCCGATTAATAATTGCTGATTAAGAATATCAATATAATTATAGTTGTAAACGTAACTTAATTTATCATCCGGTTTTATATCATTATAAACTTTTCCGGCAATTTGGTACGTTTGATAAAACCAATCATTTAATGGTTGTTTCTGCAAAGTGATGCGTTGTGCTAAAGTTGTATGATTGATGGCAGTTGCATATTCTGTATAACTCAGTTGCTGAAAATCTATAATCTTTGAATCCCATACTGAGTGGAGGTTTGTTGGCGTACCAAACCAGGTGACCTTTATTTTATTACCTCCCTCATCTTCCACGTGACCCACATGTAAAGGCTGGTGAATATCACCAACAATATGAATCAGCAATTTCAGATACATTGCTTTTTTATCTTTTGTCAGCTGTTTATTTTTTAATTGTTTTATCAAAAAATTAAGTTGTGTGTAGGCATCAACAATTGTATCGTTCTTTAAATAAGTTTGAAATTCTAAATAGGATAATCCACCGTTAATATCTGCATAATGCCATGGAGAAATATACTTCAGAGTAGTATCAGACTTTATAAAATCGGCCCAGTTGGTTGCCATAGCAATGGATTCGTTGCCTAAAATTTTTGATATTGCTTTTTTTGCAGTAAGTGTAAGATAACTGTCAGCAATTTGCCCTACAATGCGATGCCCTAATACCCCCCATGCATTTGTTTGAAAAGGCAAATAGAAAAATAAAAAAATGATGCATATTTTTTTTGAAATGTTTATCATGTAAAGTATTATTTAAAAAGATTATAAAAGTAATTATTAGAAGGCTGATAAAATAATTTGAATTTTATTTTTTTAAAGTCACCTTAAATAAAATGCTGGTTCCTTTATCATCATCTGCAACCAATGCCAGTTGCATTTGTTTTTTATTTTCAGAGAGTATGCAAACAGATTCAATTTTGTGCCCCTTAAATCTTTCATCCATTTCTTCAAGATCGATGATCTTGTTTGGATTAATAGCCGCCATATTTTTTTTGGAAGAAATATTATTTATTATCCATAAGTAACTTTTACCTATAGCCCCGTCTTCAGTAGAACTGGAAGTGTTTTCTGTACTCACTGTCAGAAGTAACTCATCTGACATTGGTGAATATTCCAAACCGGAAACTCCATGAAAAAAAGCAGTATCAGTGTTTGTCCCAACTTTAATTATTTTAATTGCAGCGCTATCCTGCTTATTCCAAAATCCGTTGGCTGTAAATATTAAATAATTTGTTGCAAATGATTTATTGCCGCGGCTGGCTAAAACAATTCCTCCCGGCAATGTGGCAGCACCTTCAATATTTAATGCATCGATTCCCTCTAATTTAAGTCTTGTATAAAAAGGTTTGAGATCAATCTGCATTTTTTGTTTTGCAGATGGTTCTATCAACCATCCGGAATTTCTATATGGTGATAATGATCCGGAACCTATTAATAAAATTTGTGGCGTTTTATTTATGTACACTGTAGTTGCAGCTTCAAGGTCCTGCTTTAATTCCTTAGGAATTCTTTTTTGCTGCGACTCAAATAATTTTATGCTGTCAATAATATTGAAAGCTGTATCAGTGATCACCAAACCGGTCGCATCATCTCCAATTAAATAAATACGATTATTTAAAAATGCTAAACCAGAGCCGGATGGATAACCGTTGAGGGTTGCATATTCATTAAAAGTAAAATCGGCAGAGCAGGAAAATAACATTGAGAAAATAAAAAAGTAGAATATGTTTTTAAATAACTCATGCATATTACAAAATAAGGCTTTCGTTAGAAAGCCTTATCAAATTTTAAACAATTTTTTTGAACTCTAAACATTAAGCGTGCTTAACACATTATTCATCGTTCGTACCGCATCAGCGCTTTTATTAAATGTTGCCTGCTCTTCTTCGTTCAATTTAAAATCAATGATTTTT
>JBKJSX010000224.1:0-5901 GCA_046594375.1 Chitinophagaceae bacterium | reverse complement strand
CAACGCCAGTATGCGTTTCCGCTGGAGCTTTTTTTTATGGCTGAAAGATACAAGCAGTTAAAAGATCTATTGCAGACAAAGGACATGTTTCAAAATCTTACCATCTCGGATTATCTTTTTACAAAGTGCCTCTTGTTTGCTAAAGTAAATTTACCTGATGAGGAATTTCTTTTATACCAAAAATTATTCGACATAATTAATCCCCAATTAGTACAACCTGACCTTCTTATTTACTTGCATGCCCCGGTAAATAAATTGCAGGAAAATATAAAAAAACGAAACCGTAGTTACGAGCAAAATATTGAATCAGAATATCTTTTTACATTGCAGGAAACCTATACCCAATACATTAAGCAGCATAACATAAAAACACTTTTTATTGATGCATCTAAATCTGATTTTTTGGGTAACGATGAACATTTAAAGGTTGTTATTGATGCTTTGGATAAAGACTATACTGATGGTCAGCATTATTTAAATTTACCCTGAGATAGAAATGAATGATAATTAAAACCGATCCCTTCGCTTCGATAAAAATTGCAGAGTACCGCAATCTTATGGCTGGTCGTTTTACATTTATTATGGGGCTAAGGATGATGAGTACTGTTGTTGGCTGGTGGGTTTACAATTTAACCAATGATCCCTTTGCAATTGGATTGATCGGACTCTCAGAAGTTATACCTGCTGTAACATTGTCGCTGTATGCAGGTCATATCATTGATCTGAGTGAAAAAAGAAAATTAATGTTAACCGGGGTTTTATTATATCTCGGTGCTGTTATTATTCTTTTATTTTTATCTACGCAATACACGGCTGATCATTTAAGCAATCACTGGATCGCTATCTGTATTTATATAACCATTTTTTTTACCGGCATTGTAAGATCCTTTACTGGTCCAACTTTTAGCGTGATGATCGCATACATCGTTCCTAAAGATACTTTGCAGAACGCTACTACCTGGAACCAGGGAACATGGCTAAGCGCATCTGTTACCGGACATGCCATAGGTGGATTTTTAATTGCCCTTGTCGGTATCACCGGGACATTTATCACCATCACTTTTTTAATTATTACTGCTTCATTTTTTTTGATAAGATTAAAACAAAAGCCGGCATTAAATAAACGGGGTGAAAAGAAAACGTGGGACAGCGTAAAGGAAGGATTAAAATTTGTTTTTAAAACAAAGGAATTATTGGGAGCAATCTCACTGGATCTTTTTGCTGTTCTTTTTGGCGGCGCTGTTGCTATGGTTCCTGTATATGCAAGAGATATTTTAAAAGTTGGTCCCGAAGGTTTTGGATTTCTTAATGCTGCGTCAGATATGGGTTCTATCTGCATAGTTATTTTATTAACGTTATTTCCATTGCGCCATAAACAGGGAAGAACATTATTGTTTGCTGTTGCTGCATTTGGCACCTGCATTATCATTTTCGGATTGTCCAAATTATTTTGGCTGTCGTTTGTAGCGCTGTTCATTGGCGGTTTGGTAGATGGCATTAGCGTTGTGATAAGAGGAACTATCATGCAATTAAAAACCCCTGATACTATGCGTGGAAGGGTGATGAGTGTAAATTCGATGTTCATTAATTCAAGCAATGAGTTGGGGCAATTTGAAAGCGGGCTTGCTGCAAAAATTATGGGAGTAGTTCCATCGGTAGTATTTGGCGGATGTATGACGATTGGTGTTGTAGTTGCTACATGGTTCAAAGCGCCGGCATTGAGGAAAATGCAATATTGATTCGTAGATTTATATCCTGATAAAAAAACATTTATATGAAACGCAAACAATTTATCCAGGCCTCTTCTCTTACTTTAGGTGCATTGGCATTTACCAATACAAAATCACTTGCATGGTTTTTTGATGATCCATGGAAAATAAAAATGCTTCGTAATGATATTGGCATTTTTAGTGAAAAGGGAGGCACCATTGGTTTTATGTTATCAAAAAAAGGAATTGTTGTGGTGGATGCTGAATTTCCTGAGCAGGCACAGCATTTAATTGCTGAATTAAAAAAACGAAGTGAGAAACCTTTTAAGCTTTTAATAAATACACATCATCATGGTGATCATACCAGTGGCAATATTGCTTTTAAAGATGTAGTGCCGCATGTTTTGGCGCATGAAAATTCTAAAATAAACCAGAAAAATGTTGCTGTAAAAAATAAAACTGACGACAAACAGTTATATCCTGATAAAACGTTTACAGATACCTGGAGTGACAAAGTAGCTAAAGAAAAAATTTCTCTATATTATTTTGGGGCAGCCCATACAAATGGTGATGCCATAATACATTTTGAGCATGCAAACATTGCTCACATGGGAGACCTTGTTTTTAACCGCAGGTATGCTTTTATTGACAGAAGTGCCGGCGCTAACATTAAAAGCTGGATAGCTGTATTGGATAAGACTCTTGCAAAATTTGATAATAATACTCTTTTTATTTTCGGTCACGCTTTTGATCCCGAAAAAGTAACAGGCAACAAAGAGGATCTAAAAGCTATGCAAAATTATCTTTCTAAACTGCTTGAATTTGTTGAAGGAGAAATAAGATCAGGTAAATCAAAAGAAGAAATATTAAAAGCAAAAGCAATTCCGGGTGTACCTGAATGGCAAGGCGACGGAATTGAAAGAGGCTTAACGGCAGCTTACGATGAACTCACAGAAAAAAAATAAACGGTTGCACCTATATGAATAAACTACTTATCATTGATGATGATGAAGACATCACCGCCATGCTATTTCTTTTACTGAGATCAAAAAATTTTGAAGTTTCGGTAGTTACAAAATCAGAAGATATTTTTCACAGGATCAGAACCTATCAACCGGATATTATTTTACTGGATGTATTTCTAAGAGGTTATGATGGAAGGGTTATTTGTAAGCAATTAAAATTTCATCCTGATTCCAAACATATTCCTGTAATAATGGTTTCGGGTGATGAAGAAGTTTTGCAAACTGTTGGGCTATATGGCGCCAATGATTTTATTCAAAAACCTTTTGAGGCAGAAACGCTTCTTTTCAAAATAAATAATTTTGGTAACATGAAGAGCAACCTGGCCGGATAATTATTTTACTTCTTTTACCAATCCTTCCATTACATAATATACGATTGGGCAAAACGAAGAATTTTTTATGGTGAGTAGCGGTCGTTTAATTATTACATCTTCATCGGTGTAGGGGAAACGAACACAATCGCTGGGGCGGTTATCATAGATACCGCAATAATTATCTTCTCCTAAAAAAGGGCAGGGCTTGCTGTTGGCTACATAATCTCCTTCATCATCCAGGCGCAAATAGGTTTCAATAAAATCGCCTTCCTTCATTTTTAAATATTTGGAAATTCTTTTAATATCGGGTGTTTTAAACCGTGGAGAATAGTTTTTGCAACAATTAGCACATTGCAGGCAATCTATTTTAGCAAACGCCTCCTCATGCAGTTGCGGCAAGGCTTTTAATACTTTGTTCTTATCTGGTCTTTGTAAAAAACGCTTATATTTTTTTTGATTTTCAGAAGATTTCTTCTCCCAGTTCTGCATGAGGTCTTCTTTCATCCGATAAAGATAACATTTGCTGAATTGGATGATATTTATAACTTATAATTTAGCTGTTCCGTTGTAACTTTGCGCCTGCAAAAACAGTTGCCATCAAGACCTTAAGACAAAGAAATCTTTGTGAAACTTTGTGGCTTACATTTTTAGTGGCAAATACAAGTGCATAGAAAAACAAAATTTAAAATAGAAACAATGAATCTTTTTGAGAAGCAATCAAATGAGTTTGCACAAAGGCACATAGGGCCTAATGAACAGGAAACAACAGAGATGTTGCAGGAGATAGGTATGAGTTCATTAGAAGAATTAATAAATAAAACAATACCTCCGGCCATTCAAACTAAAGGTGATATTGATATAACCCCTTCGATAAGTGAGTTTGAATATTTGAATGGGTTAAAAAAAGCTGCAGCAAAAAATAAAGTTTATAAATCGTACATAGGCCGTGGATATTATGACACCATCGTACCAAGTGTTATCCTTCGAAATCTTTTTGAGAACCCAGGCTGGTACACTCAATACACGCCCTACCAGGCTGAAATTGCACAAGGTCGTTTGGAAAGTCTTTTAAATTTTCAAACAATGGTTAGTGATCTTACCGCATTGCCTATTGCTAATGCAAGCTTGCTTGATGAAGGCACCGCAGCAGCAGAAGCTATGACCATGTTCTTTAATCACAAGAATCGTGATCATGAGCATCCAACAGCAACTAAGTTTTTTGTTGATGAAAAAATATTTACGCAGACAAAGGATGTATTAATTACGAGGGCAAAACCGATTGGTATTGAACTGGTATTTGCAAATTTTCATTCGATTGAGTTAGATGATACTTTTTTTGGAGCCATTGTTCAATATCCAAACAGTGATGGGAATATTGAAGATTACCGTGATTTTATTAATTCAGTTCATGATGTAAATGCGCAGGTTGTAATGGCAACAGATCTTCTTGCATTAACCCTGCTAACTCCTCCCGGTGAGCTGGGTGCTGATGTTGCAATTGGCACTTCGCAAAGATTCGGTGTGCCACTTGGTTTTGGCGGGCCGCATGCAGCCTTCTTTGCAACCAAAGATGATTTTAAAAGAAACATTCCCGGACGTATTATTGGGGTTAGTGTAGATGCACAGGGCAACCGTTGTTTGCGCATGGCTCTGCAAACAAGAGAACAACACATCAGGAGGGAGAAAGCTACTTCTAACATTTGTACTGCGCAGGCTTTGCTGGCGAATATGGCTGCAATGTATGCGGTGTATCATGGTGCAGAAGGATTAAAAAATATTGCTAAAAGAGTGGTTCTTCTAACAAAAACACTTGCGCATGAATTAATGGATCTTGGGTATGAAATTCTTAATGAAAGTTACTTTGATACGATCTCTATAAAGGTTGATGATGCTTCTGTTATCAGGGCAATTGCTGAAGCTCACAAAATGAATTTCTTTTATGCCGATGAAAAAACAATTGCGATCTCTTTGGATGAAACAACAACGCAATTAGATGTATTAAATCTTGCAGGGATATTTGGGGCAGCAAAAGGAACACATACAGCTATTGCTACTTTTGATAATGAAACCAATCTTGATAACATTCCATCTTCATTAACAAGAACATCTCCTTATTTATTGCATTCTGTTTTTAATACACATCATAGCGAAACCGAAATGATGCGCTATTTAAAAGTGTTGGAGAATAAAGATCTTTCTCTGATGCATTCAATGATATCACTAGGTTCATGTACGATGAAATTAAATGCAGCTTCTGAATTGATACCTGTTAGTTGGCCGGAGTTCAGTAAAATTCATCCGTTTGCACCACACGATCAAACCGAAGGTTATCAAACAATAATTGATGAGCTTGAAGAAATGCTTTGTGCTATCACAGGATTTACGGCATGCAGTCTGCAGCCTAATAGCGGTGCCCAGGGAGAGTATGCGGGATTGTTGTGTATTCGTGCTTATCACCTGGACAGGAAAGATGATCATCGCAATGTTGTATTAATTCCTGTTTCTGCACACGGAACAAATCCTGCTTCAGCTGTGATGGCAGGCTTTAAAGTAGTTGTTACAAAATGTGATGATGCAGGCAATATCGATATGGATGATCTGAAAGAGAAAGCAGAAAAATATAAAGATTCTCTTGCCGGATTGATGGTTACTTATCCTTCAACACACGGTGTGTTTGAAGAAAGTATTAAAGATATCTGCCGGCTTATTCATGATAACGGCGGATTGGTTTATATGGATGGCGCAAACATGAATGCCCAGGTAGGATTAACGTCTCCGGGAATTATTGGCGCTGATGTTTGTCATTTGAATTTGCATAAAACTTTTGCTATTCCACATGGCGGCGGCGGCCCA
>JBKJSX010000271.1:0-5038 GCA_046594375.1 Chitinophagaceae bacterium | reverse complement strand
TGAGGTTGCAAAAAAAACTGTTGAAAGCGGATTGGATAGATTGATAATTTCTATCGACGGCACAACTCAGGATGTTTATAAACAATATCGTGTTGGCGGAAATCTTGACAAAGTAATTGAAGGCGCAAAAAATATTGTTAAGTGGAAGAAGGAATTAAAAAGTAAAACGCCATTTATTTTTTTTCAATTTCTTGTTGTAAAACCAAACGAGCATCAGATAGAGGATATAAAAAAATTAGCAAAAGAAGTTGGCGTGGATGAAGTAAGATTTAAAACAGCACAGGTGTATGATTATGAAAACGATCCTAACAATCTTATTCCTGTAAATGAGAAATACAGCCGCTACAAAAAAGATAAAGACGGAAATTATATCGCTAAAAATAAATTAGCCAACCATTGCTGGAAACTGCAGCACGCCAATGTGATAACCTGGGATGGGCTTGTAGTGCCTTGTTGTTTTGATAAAGATGCAACACACCAACTTGGTAATTTAAAAATGCAATCTTTTAAAGAGATATGGAATAATGATAATTACAAACAGTTTAGACGAGAGCTTAAAACCAGCAGAAAAAATATTGACATCTGCGCTAACTGTAGCGAAGGCGTTTCTGTTTGGCAGGATTAGTTACTAAAAATTTCATCTCACAGCATATTGTTATTTTTAGCAGATGGTTTCATTTAATAACCGTTTACGACAGGTAATTTTATTAGCAGTAATTGTACTGCTCGCAATTCTTTTTATTAAACACTTTTATGTTTTTTTACCTGGCGTATTAGGCGCCATCACTTTGTACATTTTAAGTCGTGAATCGTTTTTTACAATTGTAAATAAAAGGAAATGGAGACCCGGCTGGACTGCCTTTCTTTACATAATTTATTATACTATCATAATCTGTTTGCCTATTTATTTTGCATTTGTTTTAATCAGCCCAAAACTTATTGCCCTTTTTAATAATCCGGTAGAAATTACTGTAGCATTAAAAACATTTTCTGATAAGATACAACAGGCAACAGGATTTGAGCTTTTTAGCAATGAGAATGTAAAAGCCTTTACACAAAAACTGGCTAATAGTGTTCCCCTGGTACTCAGTGTAACAGCCAATCTTATCACTAATTTATTGCTGATGTTTTTTGTTTTGTATTATATGCTTATCCATGGGCAGAAGTTAGAATCATTTTTAAATAATAGTATCCCTCTCAGGAAAAAAAATCTCTCAATGCTTGGGACAGAAACCAAAATAATGATAAAAGCAAATGCAATTGGCATTCCTCTGCTTGCGATAATACAGGGTGTTGTAGGGCTTTTGGGTTATTGGATATTTGGCGTAAAAGAATTTGCGCTATGGGGTTTTATTACAGGTGTATGCTCTGTAATACCAATTGTTGGTACCGGCCTGGTTTGGCTGCCGCTTACGGTTTATCTTTTTGCAATTGGAAACACATGGCAGGGTTTTGGCCTGGGATTATATTCACTAATTATTCTATCCAATATTGATTACATAGCAAGGATAACTATTTTAAGAAAGATAGGAGATGTACATCCTTTAATAACCATCTTTGGAGTGATAATCGGGTTAAGCATGTTTGGATTTTTAGGATTAATATTCGGGCCGCTGCTGATCAGTTATTTTATTTTACTTGTAAAAATTTATAGAAATGAATTTGCTGCAACAGATATTACTCCTTTGCATTCAGAAAAAATTGAGCAATAAAAAAAAGAATCTTTACACTATATTTTTTTTAGCCTTTTTTATTTTCCAGGTAAAAAATTTATCCGCTCAACCCAAATATGAATTTCGTGGTGTATGGGTTGCTACAGTTGATAACATTGACTGGCCCTCTGAAAAATATTTAAGCACCGACAGCCAGAAAGTTGAATTTATAAAATTGCTTGACATGCACCAGCGCAATGGTATGAATGCGATCATTGCACAGATTCGTCCGGCAACAGATGCATTTTATCCATCGCAATATGAGCCTTGGAGTGAGTGGCTTACCGGCACACAAGGCAAACCGCCCATTCCTTATTATGATCCGCTGGAATTTATGATCACAGAAACCCATAAACGTGGAATGGAGTTTCATGCGTGGATGAATCCTTACCGTGCAGAGTTTAGTATCGGCAAATCTTCTATATCACAAACGCATATCACGAAACTGCACCCCGACTGGTTTTTGCCTTATGGAACTATAAAGATTTTTGATCCGGGAAATAAAGAAGTACAGCAATTTGTAACCAATGTCGTAAGAGATGTGGTGAAGCGCTACGATGTTGATGCTGTACACTTCGACGATTATTTTTATCCTTACCGCATTGCAGGAAAAGAATTTCCTGATTCAGTTTCATTTGCCAGATATGGAAAAGGAATGAATAAAGAAGACTGGAGAAGAAGCAATGTTGATTCTATTATTCATACACTAAGCAAAGTAATAAAACAGGAAAACAAATACTGCAAATTTGGTATCAGCCCGTTTGGTGTTTGGCGCAACAGCGATAAAGATCCTGAAGGAAGTAACACTAAAGCTGGCCAAACAAATTATGATGACCTGTATGCTGACATTTTATTGTGGCTTAAAAATAAATGGATTGATTACGCAGCTCCGCAGTTGTATTGGGAATTCAGTCAGCCCAAAGTTCCGTTTGCAACATTGATCGAATGGTGGTCGAAGCACGTTTACGGAAGACAGCTGTTTATTGGACAGGGAATTTACAGGGCACAGGAATCAAAATCTGTTGCCTGGAAAAATCCGAATGAATTACCTAATCAAATAAAAAAGTTGAGAGAGTATCCGCAGGTGCAGGGCAGCATTTATTTTAGCAGCAAAACATTTGAAAAAAATCCAAATGGATGGAATGACAGCTTGCAAAATAATTTTTATAAATATCCGGCGATCGTTCCGCCGATGGCATGGATTGATAATGTAAAGCCACCAAGACCTTCTATTTTTTTTGACAGCGCTTTGTGTTGCAACGTAAAAGAATTTTTTAAAATTAATATTAAGAGTGACAGCGCCGTTTTTAAAGTAAACAGGTTTATAGTTTATAGTTTTCCTGATTTTTCACTGATGTATACAAGTAACCCGAAAAATATTGCAGCAATAATAAATTCTTCACAAAAGGAATTTAAGTATGATCTTAAAAATATTAGCGCTGATCAAAACAAAATAATTATAGGTGTAACCATGATTACTAATACAAATATGGAGAGTAATTTAAGCCGCTACATTTATCTTGAAAGAAAACAAGATGGGTGGCAGATTTCATCTAACGATTCTAATAATTAAATAGAAAATCCAATTTATCTTTGCAATTAAATTACTTTTATGCCGGGCTATGAATTTATTGGAGACGAAGAAAGAAAACAAATAGATGATGTGATGAATACAGGCATCCTTATGCGTTATGGATTTGATGCGCAGCGCAAAGGAAACTGGAAAGCAAAAGAACTGGAACAAAAAATTACTGAAACCTTTGGATGCAAATATGCTCAGCTGTTAAGCAGCGGTACGGCGGCGCTAACCACCGCAATGGCTGCATTGGGTATTGGTTTTGGTGATGAAGTAATAATGCCTTCATTTACTTTTGTTGCAAGCTTTGAAGCTGTTATTTCAGTTGGTGCAATTCCTGTTTTGGTTGATATTGATGAATCTCTTACCCTTGATCCTGTTGCTGTAAAGGCTGCAATCACTTCAAAAACAAAATGTATTATGCCTGTGCACATGTGTGGCAGTATGGCAGATCTTGATGAATTAAAAAATATTTGCCAGGAGAACAAACTTATTTTATTGGAAGATGCCTGCCAAAGTATTGGCGCTACTTACAAAGGAAAACATGTGGGAACAATTGGAGATGCCGGAACTTTTAGTTTTGATTTTGTAAAAACAATTACGTGTGGTGAAGGTGGGGTTGTAATGACAAATAATGAAGATGTTTATACAAAGTGTGATGGATTCACTGATCATGGGCATGATCACAAAGGCGCAGACCGCGGTGCAGACCTCCATCCTTTTGTTGGATACAATTATCGCATAAGTGAATTGCATGCTGCAATCGGGGTTGCACAAATTGGTAAGCTTGGTAATTTCTTATCTATACAAAGAAAAAATCATGGGTTACTTAAATCAATTTTGAGCTCAATACCCGAAGTGACATTTAGAAAAATTCATGATGTAGAAGGTAATAACTGTAGTTTTCTCAGTTGGTTTTTGCCTGATGCAGAAACAACTTCATATGTAGTTGCTGAATTAAAATCACAAAATATTTTGGCAGGTAATTTTTATTGGTTCGAAAATAACTGGCATTACATACGCAAATGGGATCATCTTATTAACAATTGCTTTTTAAATAACCAAAGCGAACAATTACAAAAGCAGTTAAATAAATATTCATCAAATCCATTTTCTGCAAGCGATGCTATTATGAGTCGTTGTATTTCTACGGCAATAAGCCTTTTATGGACAGAGGAACAAATAAAGGAAAAGGGAGAAAAGATAGTTGCTGTAATAAAAAAAGTACTTACCCCAAAATCTGCTGAAGGGGACTTGACCCAAGAATCACGGTCAGCATTCGCTTCTGATCTGAACTTTTAAATCAATCGTTCAACGGGTTATTTTTTTCCTTCTAAATAATTGCATTGCTGCAATGAGCCGATCCTGAACCGGAATGGAATTTTAGTTGCCTTTTCTATAGCCAATTCTTTTTTACACATGATACCAAAGTGTTGGGTATAATAATCCTGGGGTATAATTGTAAATGGAGATAAAATTTTTTTTTCTGCGATAGTTATATTTTCCATTGCAAAAGATTTTGAGAACTGGTATTTATAAGTTTTTGCTATAAGGCTTTTGCCCGTGTCTGCCTGCTGTGCCTTGCAAGAAAGGGCACCAAAAAAAATAATTAAAATAATACTGCAAACTTTATTCCAGCGCAACATAGTATAGATTTGTGTATGTAAATTTACGTTTTCTTATTAAGGTTAGATTTTAAAAATAATATGTCGTTAAGTCAAAACTTACAACAAAAATTACTTCAGAAATT
>JBKJSX010000272.1:0-4995 GCA_046594375.1 Chitinophagaceae bacterium | reverse complement strand
TGTTTGGTGATGACTCAAAAAAAATATGGACGCTACGCAAAGCAGGACTTGGCTTGCTAAGTAACTTACCCGGCGATAGTAAAGCTGTTCCGGTAATTGAAGACACCGCCGTTGATGTTAACGACCTTCCTGCTTACATTCGCGACTTTAATGAGATCCTTAAAAAACATGATCTGTATTCGGTGCATTATGCTCATGCAGGCTCCGGAGAAATTCATTTACGCCCCATCATAAATTTAAAAACAGAAGAAGGCAACAAATTATTCCGCACCATTGCAGAAGAAATTGCAACGCTTGTAAAAAAATATAATGGTTCATTAAGCGGGGAGCATGGCGATGGAAGATTGCGGGGAGAATTTATTAAGCAAATGGTGGGAGAAAAAAATTATCAACTTTTACGAGAGATAAAAAGTACATGGGACCCTGCGAATATTTTCAACCCAAATAAAATTGTTGATACGCCTTCGATGAACACAATGCTGCGCTATACACCAGGCCAGCAAACACCTCCATTCAAAACTGTTTTTCGTTTTCATAACCAGGATATATTGCAACATGCAGAGCAGTGCAATGGTTCCGGCGATTGCCGTAAAACAGAATTATCAGGTGGAACAATGTGCCCTTCATTCATGGCTACACGAAATGAAAAGGATACAACACGGGCACGTGCCAATATTCTTCGTGAGTTTTTAACCAACTCACAAAAGATGAATCGCTTTGATCATAAAGAAATTTTGGATGTGATGGACTTGTGCCTGGGTTGCAAAGGCTGTAAATCAGAGTGCCCCTCCAATGTTGATGTGGCAAAATTAAAAGCTGAATTTTTACAACACTATTATGATGCGAATGGAATTCCTTTCCGCTCTAAATTGATAGCCAACTTTAATCGTTCCGCAAAACTCGGATCGATATTTCCCGGCATGTATAATTTTATGATGACAGCACCGGGCTTCAGTAGTTTGGTAAAAAGATCTTCCGGCTTTGCAGTAAAGCGCTCTTTGCCTAAGTTGTATAAAACCACTTTGAAAATTTGGTACAAAGAACGTAAGAAGCATAAAATAAAAACAGCTATCCACAAAGTGTTTTTGTTTTGTGATGAGTTTACCAATTATAATGATACTGAGATAGGAATAAAATCAATTTTACTGTTAGAGAAATTAGGATATGAAGTTATTATTCCAAAACATGAAGAAAGCGGAAGAGCATGGCTTTCCAAAGGTTTTCTGCGGAAGGCAAAAAAGATTGCCAATAAAAATATTGAATTGCTAAGCCCCTTGGTAAATGCTGAAAACCCGTTGATTGGTATTGAGCCTTCGGCCATCCTTACATTTCGTGATGAATACATTGATCTTGCAGACGATGATAACCTGGAGGCCGCAAAAAAATTAGCAGCAACCGTTTTTACAATTGATGAATTTATTGCTGCAGAAATTGAAAAGGGAAATATCATTAAAGAGATATTTACAACAGAAAAAAGAAGTATAAAACTGCATGGGCATTGCCAGCAAAAAGCATTGTCGTCTGTTGCCCCTTCAGTTAAAATATTATCGCTGCCTCAAAATTATAGTGTTGAGGTAATTCCTTCGGGATGTTGTGGTATGGCTGGTTCATTTGGTTATGAAAAAGAACATTATGAATTATCAATGAAGATCGGGGAGCTGGTTTTGTTTCCTGCAGTTCGCAACCAGGATAAAAATATTATTATCACTGCTCCAGGCACCAGTTGTCGCCACCAGATAAAAGATGGCACCGGCCGCAAAGCTTTGCATCCGGTAGAAGTTTTGTGGGAAGCTTTAGTATAAAAATTAATGTAACCTGAATTCTGAATACAAAATATTATAGGCGATGACGTCTCTTAAAATTGGATGGATTTTCTCCTGTAATTTTTTTGAACAGTTTATTGAAATAGGAAAGGCTTTGAAAACCTACCTCATAACAAGCTTCTGAAATGGTATTATCCTGCAGCAGTAATGTTTTAGCCTGTGTAACTCTGTATTGATTAACAAAATCGGTAAAAGTCATTTTAGTTTGTTTCTTAAAATACCTGCAAAAAGCTGCTGTACTTAAATGCACACTGGACGCTACTTTATTTACATCAGGCGTTTGATTATAACTTGCATGTATGTATTTATAGATGGCTCCCATTCGTATTTTGTCATTTAAAAATAATTTTATACTGGTGTCCTGTTCGTTCAATTCAAGTACCTCATCAGATGTTGCCAACATTTGAAATATTTCCAGTAAACATAACAGTTGTTCAAAGTGACCAATTGTCTGCATGTGCTTTAATTTTTCTACAACAATAGTTTTTGTTTTACCGGTAAATGATAATCCTAAATAAGCTTTGGCAAAAAGTTTTTGTATAGATGATAGCTCAGGTATTTCATCAAAAGCATCCCCCAAAAAATGTTCTTTAAGTTGAACAACAATTTGTTTGTATTCTGTTTTCAATCCATAATCAAAATTTAAATGTGGAATGTTCGGCCCAATCAAAACCAAGTCACTACCCATATAGCTGGAAATATGCTGACCTACATGACGTATACCGTTACTGGCTTCTACATATACTAATTCATATTCCGGATGATAATGCCAGAAGAAATAATTTTTCAGACTTGGTTTAAACAATTTGAATGATTGCCCGGGGTCAGGCAGAACGACCTCTCTTGTAATTTTCATTTTAAGTATTTCTCTGTAAAGCTACAATATGGGAATAAAAAGATGCGACTTTGTCAATAGAGAGCAAATGATGGTCATCTTAGATGTTGAGTACCCGATGTGGCTCAGTTAATTTTGTGTTATTCATTCAATAATAAATTTGTTATATGCAACAACAAACAATGACTCCCACAATGGCCCCCGCAAATGCTCACAAAGATATTCCAGGTAATCCATCTACTGCAAAAAGCAGCAAAGTAAAACTGAATGACCGAAGCAATGGAAAGGCTTTAAATTTATTAAGTGAAGAAGACTGGCAGTTCTGGATTACCAATGGCTATATCGTTATTAAAAAGGCTGTACCAAAAGAACAGGTGGAACGCCTTGCTAACTTTCTTTGGGAGTTTGAAGAAAAAGATCCCCATAACCCTGAAACCTGGTATGCACCTCCACGTGCCGAAATGAAAATGAAAGAACTTACTAATACGGGAATGGTGGAAGTGTATAATCATCAATATTTATGGGACAATCGCCAGCATCCAAAAGTACATGAAGCATTTACTGACATATGGGGTACTGAAAAATTATGGGTTACTATCGACAGGGCAAATTTAAATTTACCGATGAGGCCGGGATTTGAATATAAAGGTTTTATCCACTGGGACTATGATCCTGAAACAAAGCCACAAAATGTACAGGGTGTTCTAGCACTTGCTGACCAGACAGACGAGAACATGGGAGGGTTTCAATGCGTACCCGAATTATACAGAACCTACGATACATGGAAATTAACGCAGCCGGAAGACCGCGATCATTTTAAACCGGATGTAACAGGTTTTGAAATTGTTAAGGTAAAAATGAATGCAGGAGATCTGCTGATATTTAATAGCACACAGCCCCATGGTATCAGGCCAAATACAAGCGGAAATAAAGTTAGGATAGCACAATATATTTCTATGATGCCTGCCGGGGAAGAAAATGAAGAGCTTCGCCAGTGGAGAATTAATTCATGGAAAGAAAGAAAGGCTCCCGAAGGGTATGCATTTCCCGGCGATCCAAGGGGCTGGGAACAAACAAAATATGGAACGGCTGAATTATCTCTTTTAGGTAAGAAATTATTAGGGCTGGAGAAATGGTAAATTTCTAAAAACTACCTATACAAAAAAAACGTCAAGAGTTATAATATTATTGCCATGTGTGCAATCAAGGATAAATCATTTACCATCTATCGCTTTTATTACTAAACTAAGAAGCTCTCCCGGTTTTTCAGTATCCAGCCATCGTGCTACCACTACAATATCATGTTCATTATCTATTAAAATAAAATTGCCGCCAAATCCTTCGGCATAATAAACGCTTTTTGGTATGCCCGGGAATTTATTTTCCGCATTAAGCCACCACATGTATCCATAATTTTTATTGGCTTTTGATGGCTGACGTGCTGCTTCGATCCACTTTTCAGAAATGATCTGTTTATCTTTCCATTTTCCTTTTCTTAAAAATAAAAGACCAAACCTTGCCTGGTCAATCGTATTAATAAAAAGTCCTCCACCAAAATGTCCTCCACCGCTAACGGACTGCATCATCACTCCATCAATATTTATAAAGGAATTATCATAGCCATACCATCGCCATGTTGTAGAAGCACCGATGGGGTCCATTATTTTTTCTTTTAGCACAACAGGGAGTGGTTTTCTCCAAACCTGCAGTAAGGAGTAAGCCAATAAATTAACCCTAACATCATTGTATTTAAAATGTTCTCCCGGCTCAAATAATTTCCGGTTCCTCCAGTTATCAAGTTTGCCATTTTTATCCGGCCGGTCAGCCCAATCATAAATTCCAAAAAGGTTTCCAGACCAATCAGAGCTTTGCGTTAGTAAATGCTCCCACGTAATTTTTGAATTGTGTTCGCCGTCGAAAGTCTCTTCCACATATTCATTCACTTTATCATTTACACTCCTTATTAATTTTGTATCTACAGCAAGCCCGGCAACAGTGGAGAGATAACTTTTTGTTGCGCTAAAATCCATATCTACTCTTTTTATATCACCCCACTGCCCAATGATGTATCCGTTTTTAATTATCAAACCTGCAGGCCCGCCACGTTGCTTTACCGGGCCAACAATTTTATAAAAAGGCTCATTAGCATATGCTTTCAGGTCGGCTATGTGAAGGTCACGATCAACCTTATTTTCATTGTGCATTGCAAAGCTGATAGCACTATCTATCCACTTGTTGCTCATCTTTAATTCTGCAGGTGTTTTAATTTGCCATTCTGCATCAGGATAATATTGCGCACTAAGCGAAGTGTAAGCTGTAATCAACAAGATCACGAGA
>JBKJSX010000144.1:0-3507 GCA_046594375.1 Chitinophagaceae bacterium | reverse complement strand
GTATGGGAAAAGCGTTGCCACAATAAACCTGGGAGTATTGAAACTTTACCCTGGGGTAAAGTGGAAGGATTTATCCTGATACGATTCCAGAGTTCATCTTCCAATACAACAGCATTCAAATTTTTATCCTGCTCGCCTTCATTTTCAAAATACGAATAGAGTTTCCAATCATAGTTATTCCCATTCAACTGCAACTGAGAAAATGTTTGTCCGCACCATTCCTGTGATGTACAGTAAATTTTTAGCGTTCTTTCTTTTCCATCTTTTGAAATGGGTGTAAAAGCCGAAAGCATCATGGAATAGGGATAAATGCCAGTCACGAAATTTTTTGTCATGTTCATTTTTAGCACCCTAATCTTATCGCCAGTCTTATCCGGCTCATCAAGCTTCACTAATTTTTTTGTAGAAAAATCTTCCGTTACAAAAATAAGAGCCGCCTCTCCATTTCTTATTTCTCCATACCTGGCTTGTTGTAAAATGTAGCTGCTCACTTCTGCTTTGCCGGCATACCAGGTAGATTTAAATGCATCGGTAGGTTGTGCTGCTTTTTGTTTACAGGAATAAATTAAGATTACACTAACCAATAAAAGCCACCGAAAATTAAGTTTCATTTATCTGTATTTAAATATTGTTGTGATGATCTTATAACCTGCCAACACCGTACCTTTAATGGTACCACTGATTTTTGAAATTCCAATTCGTTTGCGATAACTTACAGGTACTTCAATTGTTTTCATTTTCAACTTAGCCGCTTTTACCTGCATCTCTACCGTCCAACCGTAAGTAGTATCCTGCATATTTATCGCCAGTAATTTATCATAACGTATGGCTCTAAAAGGGCCGAGATCTGTATAACTCACGTTATAAAATGTTTTTAAAAATCTGGTCGCAAGCCAGTTACCAAACACCTGCGGAATCGTCATTGATCCCTTTTCCTTTTTTCCCAGTGCCCTTGATCCAATAACCATATCCATCCTATCATTCAAAATCGGTTGCACCAGCAAAGGCATCTCTTCGGGATGATCAGAATAATCAGCATCTATAAATACAACAATATCCGGCAAAGGTTGCAATTGTTTTGCATATTCAATTCCTTTCAGGCATGCATATCCATAACCAGGTTTATCTTCGTGAAGGACGGTTGCACCTGCATTTTGTGCATTTATATCCGTGTTATCGTTTGAATTGTTATTTACAACAATCACTTCATCCACCAATCCTGCCGGTATATCAGTAACAACTTTAGCTATTGAATTTTCTTCGTTATAAGCAGGGATGATAACGACAATTTTTGGTTCTTTAATCATGAAGAGGTGCAAATGCTTTTTGTCTCCATTCTTTAACACCCAAAGCAAATAACATGGAAAAGCCTGTGAGCGCCATCAATAGTAAAGGCAGGCTTGCATAGTTTTTAAAATAGATGGATTGTATAACGCCAAACAAAAAATAAAAGATCAATATTCCTTCTGTAAAATTTAACCAGTTAATTTTTGTTTGAATGTATTTGCTACCAACTATGTTTTTTGTTAGATCACCTGCATTAAATTTTGGCGTACGCACAAATCCTGATTTGATCCCTAAATATCCCTGCATTATACCGATGGCATTGCTTAAGGAAAGCCCGATAAATAATGAAACAAAAAGCGGGAACCGGAAAATAAAACCTGTAATTTTTTGCATTACACTTCCTTTAGTATTGTTGAAATAAGAAATAAAATAATGAAGTATGTAAATAAAAAAACTAATGCCTATAAGACTTGAAATTTTAAACAGTAGATTATAATCGGGGTAAAATTCTTTTACAAAAAGCAAAGGCACAGAAAGCAAAGTATAAATAATGATGCTGATAAAACCGATGCTGTAAATCAGATGAAAAGCGCCATGCAACTTTACTGACAGGGGAAGTTTTGATCGCCATAAAGTTTTCATATTTTTTCTTGCAGTTTCTGCTCCTCCCTTCGTCCAGCGGAATTGCTGCGACTTTAGTGCACTTATAAAAGGGGGGAGTTCTGCCGGAGTAACAAAATCTTCCATGTATTTAAATTGCCAGCCTTTCATTTGTGCCCGGTAACTTAAATCAAAATCTTCTGTCAATGTATCAGATTGCCAGTTGCCTGCATCAAGTATGGTTTGCTTTCGCCATACACCGGCGGTACCATTAAAGTTTATAAAATAACCGGCTGCATTTCTACCTTGCTGCTCTATGCTGAAATGCCCGTCCAGCGCTATTGCCTGCAGGTTTGCTAAAAGCGAAGTATCCTTGTTAATGTGTCCCCACTTTGTTTGTACCATGCCAATAGATTCATCTTTAAAAAATGGAATGGTCCGTTTTAGAAAATCTTTTGACGGAAGAAAATCAGCATCAAACACCGCAAAGAATTCTCCTTTTGCAAGAGTAAGTCCGTGCTTTAACGCACCGCCTTTATAGCCATCACGGTTTTTTCTTTTAATGTGTTGAACTGAAATATTTTGTTGTTGCAACAATGCAACTTCACCTGCAATGATGCCGGATGTTTCATCGGTGCTGTCATCCAATATTTGGATCTCTAATTTATCTCCTGGATAATCTATTGCTGCCACTGCATCTATTAATCTTTCCACAACATACAGTTCGTTGTAAACCGGAAGCTGAATGGTAACAAAGGGTATAAAATCTTTTGAATACGAAGTTTGCTTTTTCTTTTTGAAAGAGTGCAGGTAGTGGTAAATAAGATGTGCATCAAAAACAGAATGTATCACCACAAAAAGTATGGCGAGCGAATACAGTATCACTATGATATTTACAAATACTTCAATCATCCGTAAGATTATATATAAAGGTATTTATAAATGAACAGAAATATTATTATTGCCTATAGTGATCGGATTATCGTTGATTCTTCCATCTTCTTTCCCATTCTCTAATTTTAAAACACCTCTTGGGCACACCGATGCACAGATACCGCAGCCCACGCACGAAGCTCGTACAATGTTTTGCCCTTTTTGCGCGTATGCTCTTACATCAATTCCCATCTCGCAAAAGGTTGAACAATTACCACACGAAATACATTGTCCGCCATTGGTTGTAATTCTAAACTTTGATTTAAAGCGTTGAAATATCCCAAGCACTGCAGCCATAGGGCAACCAAATCTGCACCAAACTCTTGAACCCATAATTGGATAAAATCCCACACCAATTACTCCTGAAAAAACTGCCCCGATAAGGAAGCCATACCATTGAGCAAAGGCCCCGGATATAGAACCGAGAACGCCTCCTTTATCATAAGAATTTAACCAAAGCAAAATGGTAGTGACCGTAATAAACACCAAAACACTGTGCACCATCCATCGCTCAATTTTCCATGCTTTTAAACTTTTATCGGAAAGATGCCGATAAGGATCCCCGGCCGTTTCAGCTAAACCACCACAGCCGCAAACCCAGGAGCAATACCAGCGTTTGCCATATTTATACGTAAGAATTGGCGTGGCGATAAAGGTCATTACCGCTCCCCAAAAAACCATGAACAC
>JBKJSX010000184.1:0-9105 GCA_046594375.1 Chitinophagaceae bacterium | reverse complement strand
TGTATCCATGACCCGGAACATCCATTGTTAGCGGCTTATTATTACTGTTGCCGCTATCAACCATTATCCTGTATTCAAGCCTTGCTTCTTTTCCTAATTCTCTTTTTAAAGTTTTTGCAAGAAGGTTTACATAATGCTCTTCAATATACTCATAAAAAAACTGACTTGGTACCTGGATGGTTAAAACTTTATCTTTTAAAAGAACCGGTTTTATTGGTTCGAACCACGTTTTATAATGTTGCCACTCTACGATATCTTTTATAATATTGAGACAATTGTACCAAACTTTTTCGCAAGCCTTATCCATTATTCCATTAGCCGTTTTAGTAGAGTTTAAAAGTCAGATTCCACAGATCCAAAAAAAAATCTTTTTTGAAGAAAAATTTTTGAGTGGACAGCGAATATCAAAATAATTTGTTGAAAAAAAAATTTTTTATTCTCTTGTTTTTTCACCTATCACTACAGTATTGAATTTTGCCAAATATTTATTTTTTTATTTGGAAAATCCGAATTCCCGTTTGCCAAAAATTAATTTATCTCTACCATTTTGCTTTTACAAAACATCGATGCAAATTTTTGTTTTTTTTGTAAACCGGCGATCTATTAAAAAATATATACTATCTCATCTTATTAACAGGTTAGTGTTCTTAACCTATGCTACAAACACTTCATTAACTGCTTTAGAATTCTTACAATTCAACTGCAGAGAATTTAAACAGCAAATCGGACTTTAATATTTTTTTTCAAAAGAAAAGAAAATAAAAAAGGGGGGTTGGTTTTTGCATAAAAAAAATTGAGAAGATTGGTAAGGTACAATAACTATTTATTAAATTAAATAAATTAATTAATTGTTTCAAATGTTTATTTTTCCACCATGAAGAAAATTTTTAGTTTATCTTTATCCATTAAATTTTATAATAATGAGCTACGAATTAACAGGCAAACTTATCGCTAAATATGACACTGTTCAACGCACTGAAACCTTTAAAACAAGAGAATTTGTTGTTGAGAAATCGGAAGATATAAATGGCAGAACAATTACCAACTATATTAAGTTCCAATCAATACAGGATAAAACAAACATCATTGATAAAATAAATAGTGGGGATGAAATAAAAGTATATTTCAATATTAAAGGAAGCAAGTGGGAAAAGGATGGCAAAACCAATTACATTACCAATTTAGATGCGTGGCGCATTGAGCAGATGATGCATACAAACAACCCCGCTGCTGCGGAAGATGGTCACCTGGAGCCACTTGATACATTTTCATCATCTCCATCTGATGCTGTAGATGACTTACCATTTTAGCCCTATCCCCTAAACGAGAAGAACATTATCTTCCTTTAAGAGATAATGAAAAAAAATATTTTTAAACCAACTTTTGAATAAATATTTCAAAATTTAAACTCATCTTAAATACCCCCTTAGGGGATAGGAGTGCAACAAAAAATTTCTCTCAAACTCCTCCCATCCGAAGCATCAGATGTAGCCTATATAAAAAAACTAATTGCCAAAAGCTCGGGCAAAAAAGAAAGTGATATAAATGGGTTTCATACACTCAAACATTCTATTGACGCACGAGGAAAAACCATTTGGATAAATGTTACAGTTAATGCATTTATCAATGAACCTTTTTCTATAAGAAAAATCCAGGAGTTTAATTTTAGAGATGTTTCCAAATCCGAAAAAAGAGTAATTATAATTGGTGCCGGACCTGCAGGATTATTTGCAGCCTTAAAATTAATAGAAAAAAATATCAAGCCCATCATCCTTGAAAGAGGCAAAGATGTTAAGGCACGCAGAAGAGACCTTGCAGTGTTAAATAAACAAGGCTCAATCAATACTGACAGCAATTATTGTTTTGGCGAAGGAGGCGCTGGAACATACAGCGATGGCAAGCTTTATACACGCAGTAACAAGCGTGGCGATATTGACAGGATTTTAAACCTCTTTGCATATTTTGGAGCTGAAGAAAATATTTTATATGATGCACATCCGCATATTGGCACTAATAAATTGCCCCAGATAATTACGGCGATGCGTAAAAAGATTGTTGAGTGCGGCGGAGAATTTTTATTTGAAAAAAAAGTAACCGATATTATTATTTCAAATGAAAAAATTAAAGTTGTAAAAACTGTAAATGGTTCTTTTAGTGCAGATGCTTACATTTTGGCAACCGGCCACTCAGCAAGAGATATTTTTATTATGCTGAACAATAAAAATATTTTGCTTCATGCAAAACCATTTGCAATGGGTGTTCGCATTGAGCATCCTCAAAATTTAATTGATACCATCCAATACCATTGTACCACTAGAAACGAGTTGCTTCCACCAGCATCTTATGGCTTGGTTGACCAGATAGATAACAAAGGAGTATTTTCATTTTGCATGTGCCCCGGCGGCATTATTGCTCCTGCGTCAACTGAGAATGGTGAACTTGTTGTTAATGGCTGGAGTCCTTCTAAAAGAAATAATCCTTTTGCAAACAGCGGGATCGTTGTACCCGTTGAAATTAAGGATGCAATACAAACAATGAGCAACGAACATCCCGATAGCTATCGGGATGCATTTGACAAAGCCTCTCCACTCCTATTAATGGAATTTCAAAAACTAATTGAACAAAAAGCTTATACATCGGGTGGTGGTAAATTTGTTGCGCCTGCGCAACGTATGGTTGACTTTGTTGACAATAAAATTTCTTCAAATTTTCCCGACTGTTCTTACTTACCCGGAATCAATTCTGCGGAGATCAAAAATATTTTACCGGAATTTATTTCCGAGAGATTAAAGATCGCATTCAGATCTTTTGGTAAAAAGATGAAAGGATATCTTACCAACGAAGCTGTGATAGTGGCTGTAGAAAGCCGCACATCATCACCTGTGCGAATACCAAGAGACAATGAAACATTAAATCATCCCCAACTTAAAAACTTATATCCCTGTGGTGAAGGTGCAGGCTATGCCGGCGGTATAGTAAGCGCAGCAATGGATGGAGAAAAAATTGCAACACAATTAGCTAATGTCCTGATTTTATAACCTGCTGGTTTGCTGATAATAGTTTTAGAATGTTCTGTGTTATTTTTGATATTTGTACAACCACAAAACTAATTTACATTATCACATCACTAAATTAATTATGAATATTCTTGAGTTACATAATCTAAAAAAATATTACGCCACACAAAAAGCAGTGGATGATATTAGCTTTAATATACAGCACGGAAGCATCTTTGGATTACTGGGCCCCAATGGTGCAGGCAAAACAACATTATTAAGAATGATAACAGGCATTTTTTATCCTGATAGTGGTAACATTATTTTTGAGGGAAAAAAATTTGATGCTGTTAATGATATTTTTAAGATAGGCTACATGCCAGAGGAAAGAGGATTGTATAAAAAAATGCGTATTGGCGAGCAGGCATTGTATCTGGCACAATTGAAAGGATTAAGCAGGCAGGATGCAATGAAAAAAATAAAAGAATGGTTTGTGAAATTTGAAATGCAAAGCTGGTGGAATAAAAAAGTGGAAGACTTGAGCAAAGGCATGAGCCAGAAACTTCAATTTGTTATTACTGTTTTACATGAGCCACCTCTTTTAATATTAGATGAACCTTTTAGTGGCCTCGATCCGGTAAACAGTAATTTAATTAAAGATGAAATTTTCAATCTTGCAAAAAGAGGAACTACAATCATTTTTAGTACGCACAGGATGGAGCAGGTAGAAGAAATTTGCGACCACATAGTATTGGTAAATAAAGGAAAGAAAATTTTAGACGGAAGCGTAAAACAAATCAAACAGGATTGTAAAGAGAATTTATTTAGAATAGGATTTGAGCAAATACCAACAACATTTGAAACCAGAGAATTTGATGTGATACACGAGGATGGTAATGCCCTGATTGTAAAAATTAAAGATGGATATAAACCTGCTTCAGTTTTAAATACTTTTCTAAAACAAAATGACAGCATAATTTCATTCAACGAAATTTTGCCATCATTGAATGATATTTTTATTAAGAAAGTACACGATACAGAAGTGACAAGGCAGTTCCAAAAAGTATCATAAGTATTAAATAAAAATTAAAGTATGAGCAAAGTTTGGCTTGTTATTAAAAGAGAATACCTGACAAGGGTGAGAAATAAAACTTTTATCTTATCTACCATTCTTTTACCATTATTTTTTATAGGCTTTATTGCGGCTTCCACTTATCTTTCAATTAAAGGTGATGATAAACATACCATAGCCGTAAATGATGAAAACGGAATTTTTAAATCCAATTTTAAAAGTGACAAATCAATTAAATACGAATTTCCAACGGGTGTTACTACAAATAATTTTATTGAGAAAGGTTATTCAGCATTATTAAATATTCCCAATACATTTGATTCTCCTCAGGATTCGATAACATTAATATCAGATAAAACATTAGGTTTTTCTACAGAAGAAAAAATAAAAGACCAGATAAATCTTTCCATCAGGAACCGTGCTTTTTTACAAAAAAATATTGACAGAAAAATATTGGATTCAATCAATGATCTTGATGAAGAGAGGCTTTATCATTTTAGACCCGTAATAAAAAAAGGCAATACTACCCAGAAGGCAAACTCAGGACTGGCTTATGGTATAGGCTTTGGCAGCGGAATGCTTATTTACCTGACCTTGTTTATTTATGGTGCTGCAGTAATGCGTGGTGTGATGGAAGAAAAAATGAACCGCATCGCTGAAGTGATAATAAGTTCTGTGAAACCTTTTCAGTTAATGACAGGAAAAATAATCGGAATAGCTGCAGTAGGTCTTACCCAATTATTAATTTGGTTTGTTTTAATAGTTGCGTTGTCATCAGCATTGTCATCATTTTTATCGCACGATGTTTTACAGCAGGCGCAGAATGCAAACAGTGCAATGGGGCCATCTGGAAATAATAGTGCAGCATTAGGTTTCTTAAATGCAAAAAATTCTTTTGCGGGTGCAAACTGGGGACTGATTATTCCATGCTTTTTATTTTATTTTATCGGGGGCTATTTATTTTATGCAGCATTATTTGCCGCAGTTGGAAGTGTAGTAAATGAAGACCCACAGGAAGCACAATCATTAATGCTTCCTATTACAATGCCTATCATTTTATCTTTTGTAATAATGACCGCAGCCGCATCAAAACCGGACACGCCTATTGCAGTATGGGCAAGCATAATTCCATTTTCCTCTCCCATTGTTATGATGGCGCGGATTCCTTCAGGTGGTGTACCCATGTGGCAACTGGCACTTTCAATGGTTTCACTTGTTGCAGGGTTTATTTTAACTACAATGCTTGCAGCAAAAATTTACCGCACCGGAATTTTATTGTATGGTAAAAAAGTAACGTTTAGAGAAATGAGCAAGTGGCTTTTTAGAAGATCATGATGATGGATGATGTGCGATTTTCGATATACGATTTTTGAGTATGAAGTGAAATAAATTCTCTTACGTCATACATCTAACACCGAAACGGGATATAGCTTTTTACATAATACATTTCACATCGAACATCGTAAATAGCTTTATTATGCAGTTGTTGTGGTTGTGGATGTACTGGTTTTTGAAGCACCTCCAAAAACTGCTTTTGTAACTTCCAGGCTGATGAATTTAAATATTATTCCCGCAATCGCAAAGCAGGTAACTAAAAAACAACCAAGAAAAAATCCCAGCAAACCATAAATAGTACCGGATCTACTTTGCGCAGAATAAGGAGGATCAGGTTTATCAAGTACCTTAATAAGTGGTGTTGCCTTTTGTAATTTATATGCTGCGTTCTCTCTATTTGCAACTGCATTTAAGTATTGGTTATTAACCATTTGCTTTTCCATTATCAAATTTTCAACAGGCACCTTAAATTCAAGTTTTGATGTATTGGTAAAAAGTGTTCTTTTATCAATAGCAATTAACTGGTAATCTTTTGCATTAAGCACTCTTTTTAGTGAGTCAACTTTATATTCTGAAAATTCATAATCACGTTTTGCCTTTTCTCTTTTAAGATCAATATAATACTGGGATATTTTATAAATAAATTGATAGCTGATCTCTTTTACAATATTTTCACTTCTGCCTGTATAAGTAAGTACAAGCATGTTGTTTTTATTTATATTAGCGGTAAGCCCGGCTCCTAAAACTGAGCCTCCCCAAATAATAACTTGCTCCGGGTTAGGGGGCGGCTGAACTTTATCCTCCATCAAGCTTAAATGATTATTGATATCTTCAACCAGTAATGCTGCAATAGTTTTATTTCCTATTGAAGGAATAATTGTTGCTGCCACCGCTTCTCTTGTGGTACGGCTTTGCGCCAGCTCTACAATATTTATCGAGGCATCATCACTAAAATTTTTTGAATCAGTACCCAATAAAACGCTGAGCGCTGAAGAAGCTCCGCTACTCTCCGGGGAGCTGGTTAAAGGAAACACTGTTGCTCTTGATGTAAAAGTTACGGGTGTTCTTTTGGCATAAAAATATAACAGTATTGCAACCAATATTCCCGCAGCCAGGATAATGAACCTGAATTTTTTTAAGCGTTTAAAAATTAGTCTTGTAAGATCGGCTGTGTTCACAATTAATTTTTATAAATTATTTTATATTTTTTATTAGTAAAAAAGTTAATACAGCGGGTATTACCGTTGTTGCAGCCTGTTGTATAAAATCACCGATCACTCTTCCCTCGGGTTTTACCGGAACAATAATGGTACTCCCCTCTTCCACCTGCGGAAAGAAATGAAAAAATCCAAAGTTCTTTGTTCTTTTGCTTGTTCCGTTTGCGTAGGTAACATAAATTCTTTTTCTCCATGGCCGGGTTCCATAACCACCTGCCTTATCAATATAATATGAAAGGTTAGAATGCTCCTTATCAAAATATAATTTTAAACTTGATTGCACAGCGCCTTTCACACTAACTAATGGGTTTATCTCCGGAACAAATATCACATCGTTTTCCTGTAACACCAGGTCGTACTTGGAATTTTTATATTTTAAAGCCCTGTACAGATCGATGCTAACGGGCTCATTTGGATTATACACTACACTATCAACAATTTTACCCAACGAGTCTTTTATGAATTTTACATTTTCAACTTTTGAAAAAGCATCAGGCCTTATACCCATAGTTTTATTACGATAAAGAATAGCGCCGGAAAGATTTGCATTTTCTTTTAATCCTCCAGCTCTTGTTATATAAGAAGAAAGTGTTTCACGTTTATTTAATCTCGGATAATTGCCGGGATATTTTATTTCTCCTTCCAAAGAAATATTTTGTTGTAATTCAAATGTTGGGTTCTTTCTAATAAATACCTGGTCGTAAGGTTTTAATCTAATATTTTCTGCAGACAAATCAAGTTCAAGATTTGGAAGTACATTATAAGTACGCACTATGGTTTTGGTTGGCTTTAATCCTTTTTGCGCTGAGTCAATATCTACTATACTTGATATTTCGATCCTTCCAAATTCAGCCGTTGGTTTTAATCCGTTGGCAAGGTAAATAAGATCCTTTAAGGTCATCCCACCATACTTTTGAATCTGTCCCGGCTTTCGCACTTCACCATCGATTGATACAAACTGTCGGTCTGCAAATTGGTTACGGTTAAATACTTCTATAACATCATTGGGGTCTATCTGTATATTATAAATGCTGTTAGTATTTTTATTTAGGTCAGTGAGACTTATATCAATTTTATCAGATTTTAAATTGGCAGAATCACCTGCACCTTTATATACATAGGCCCTTTCTACATAAGCATTTGCCGTAATACCTCCTGCCCTGTTAAGAACATCAAACAACCGATCGCCTTTTCTTATTTCATAAATGTTTGGATAAACAACTTCTCCCTTTACAATTACTTTATTTATTAAGCCCGGATTGATAGGGCTTACAACTACAATATCGCCACTGTACAAAGGTTCGTCTACAGTTTTATTTCCCTCCTTTAAACCAATGGCATTAAAGTTTACATTTTTTATTGTTTGCTTTTCATTTACGTTACGAATGATAACACCACCTGATGCATAGGCATCGGGAGTAAGCCCTCCGGTATATTTTAAAAGGTCTCTGAAACCCTCGCCGGCTTTTAGCTGGTAATACATTGGCCTTTTAAATTGCCCTGACGCCAACACTTTTTTATCATAAATAGGAACTATAACAAAGTCGCCGTTTTCCATATAAAGATGACGCCCAAAATCACCACGCGTTAAATAACGGTAAACATCAACTGAATCAATTATCCTGTTATTTCTTTTTATCTGGATATTTCTAAGGTTTCCATATTCATTTAATCCACCTGCCAGTGCCACAACATTTAATGCATTAGTAAATGCAGAAACCACTACAGGCCCGGGGTTACTTACCTCGCCGGAAACATTAACAACAATACTTCTTGGTTGCCCCATGCTTACCGAAATATTCGTGGAAGGAGGAATTACCCTGCGAAAGCGATCGATGATTATAGAACGTGCATTATCAAAAGTAAGCCCCTGCACAGTTATCTTGCCTAAGCCCTGCGGAAAAATTGAGCCGTCTCTTGCAACAATATAATCAGTTTCAATATCGGCACCACCCCAAAGTGATACAACTATATGATCACCTACACCTATTGGATAATCCAACGGTGGAGTGGATAGCTCGGATAATTCCAGTATTGCTGAATTTTGAAAAAGATTATTTCCGTAAACAGCTTCTGCGTTATTTTCTTTCTTTCTAAAATCTTCCTTTACCGAACTGTCTTTAACAACCCTGGTTTCATTTTTAGCAAAAGGATTTTTTTTATGAATATCTTCTCCGGGTTGTGACTGATTTTGATTTTTATCCTTAAGGTAATTCTGAAGGGCAGAAGGCGAAAGATTTTTTAACTGGTTAGGGTCAATAGGTTGATCCTGTGGGTCAGTTACCTGCGCATAGCTATTATTCTGCAAAAAAAACTGGAAAATTGAAACAAAACAAAAGATCAATAACAACTGTTTATATACAATACTGCCTTTGTTTGCAATCATTGGGTTAGGGGGTTGATTCACAATATATTTAAAACGCACAAATATACCATTTTATTTTACCGGCAATTGTAAGTATCATTAAACTCCATCCATATTTCA
>JBKJSX010000228.1:0-2751 GCA_046594375.1 Chitinophagaceae bacterium | reverse complement strand
AGAAAATCCTGCATGGGACCGGAAGGTTTGCCGTTTTTAAAAGGAACGAACACAACTTTATAACCAGTGAGCACACTTCTGTTCCATGATCCATGTTGTGCAATAAAAAGGCCACCGTTATAATTTGAATTGAAATATTTTTTTTCGTTGAATGCAATACCGAGTGATGCTGTATGCGAGCCAAGTGCAATATCAGGCACAATTGTTTTACTTACAAGATCTGGTCGTTCGCCTTTTCTTCTCGGGTCTTCGTTATTACCAAAGTATGCATAAGGCCAGCCATAAAATCCATTTTCTTTTACACTGGTTGCATAGTCAGGAACCAACTCATCTCCCAGTTCATCTCTTTCGTTTACTGCCGTCCAAAGTATGTTTGTTCCCGGAGCCCATGCAAGCCCTACAGGGTTTCGAAGTCCGCCTGCAAAAATTCTTTCGCCACTTCCATCAGGATTAATTTCTAAAATATCTGCCCTGCGTTTTTCAATTTCTATTCCATGCTCAGCAACATTACTGCCTGAGCCAACCGTAATATATATTTTCTTTCCATCTTTTGACGACAATAAATTTCTTGTCCAATGATTGTTGTATCCTCCTGCTGGCAGATCAAGAATTTTTGTTCCTTCTGCAGTTATTTTTGTTTGACCGTTTTTATAAGGATACGTCCATAATCCATTTGTATTGGCAACATAAAATTTATTGCCGAGTATCAACATACCTAATGGCCTGTTAAGCCCGGATAAAAATATTTGTTTCACTTCGGGGATACCATCATGATCTGCATCTCTCAATAACAAAATGCAGTTCTTACTTGTATTTCGTCCGTTAGACTCAATCCCCGTTTTTTTAAATCCATCAGATACAGTATTGGCTTCGGCAACAAAAATATCTCCGTTAGGCGCAACATACATCCATCTTGGATTATCAAGGCCGGAAGCAAATCTTGTTACCGTAAAACCTTTAGGAGTGACAGGAGTTTTATCTTCAGGCCAGCCAATGGTTTTGGAATTATTTGCAACAGAAGGGGTAGCAAATGGATCGGGCAAAGTGATTTCTTCCATAGCCGTTTTAACCTTTGTAGACTGAGCTTTTGTTGTTATTGATAACGATGTGATCGATAATAATAGAAGGATCTTATATAGCATGAAATTTTTTTTATAAAAGGAACAAAACATATGCCGCTTCTGTGACTCAATAAAAATAGACAAGCGCTTATTCACTTCCCTTTTCTCCTGCAAACCAATGCTCTTTATTTTTAAACAGCACATTAAATGTTGTAAACGATCCGTACACTCTTGTAATGTATTGCTGAAGATTTACTTTTTCTTCATCGGATAATTTTTTGTGGCTGTTGATATTTTGTTCCAACACCCTCAGCCTGTCGCGGGCCATTACGATTTTATGAAAGAAAATATCTATAGGAATTTCTTTTGGCTTTAATGTAGTGTCTTTAGGTTGCAGCAATACCGTTCCACCGATCCATTTTTCACCAAGATTAACTACCTCACCGGCATCACCCCACAAACGCAAAATTTTAAGTAATGATCTTTCCACTTCTGAATTGGTTTCAATTTCTTCAGTTACATTTTCCGGTTGTATGTCATCAAGGTCTTTATCCGTTTTATCTATTTCAATAATCCCCTGGTGAATAAAAGAGATAAGATACGTTGCATAGCGAATGCCAACGATAACGCCTGGACCATAACGCGTATGCTGCAATCTTGTTCCTATTCCTAAAAGTGTTTGATCCATGAAAAAAAATTATAACGCCGATTTGATTTATCAATTAGCTCAATACTTTTCTATCGGCATTTACCAAACCCTCCCGCACAAAGCTATACGAAATTTCAGCCCTCACACATTGACCTAAAATGAAACTTCGTTTGGTATAACAAAGAAATGAAAAAAATTATGAATGTGTCGATTAACAACTCATGGTGCATTTTTGTTTTGAACAGTATTTTTCTTTTTAAACCACCAAAACATTGGCACACCTGTTAGCATTAGCGCTACACCAATAGCGGCCTCTCGGGGACGGCTGTAAAATGTATTAAATACAAGACACACACAAAATAAAATAACAATTGCAGGCACAACAGGATAACCCCAAACTTTATATGGTCGCGGTGCATCAGGCATTTTTTTTCGAAGAATAAAAACCCCCAATGTTGTTGCGCCATAATAAATAAAAACAGCAAAGATGATCATGTCTGTCAACTGATCAAACGTTCCTGAAAGCACCAACAGGCAAGCCCAAACACATTGATAGAGTAAAGAATTTGCAGGTGCTTTTTTGTCATTGAGCTTAGCAACACTTTTAAAAAACATTCCTTCACGTGCCATAGCAAAGTATGGGCGACAACTTGATAAAACAGTAGCATTGCAACAGCCAAGTGTTGTTATCATTATTAACACAGAAATAAATAATGCACCATTGGCTCCCCAAAAACTTCTTACCGATTCTACAGCTGCTACCTGGATTCCCGAATGATAAATAGCTGCCAGTTTTTCAGAAGAAAGCAATGATAAATATGTTGTGTTTACCAACAGGTATATGGCGATCACTGTAAAAATTCCGATTGCAATTCCTTTAGGGATATTTTTTTTTGCATCTTTTATCTCTCCTCCCACATAACCTACTGCAGCCCATCCCTGGTAAGCCCAGAATGCCGCCAACATTGCTGTAAAGAATGCACTTATGGTTATTGGGGCATTATTATTTGTTGTCAATTGTATGCGGCTTATATCCGCATG
>JBKJSX010000222.1:0-14510 GCA_046594375.1 Chitinophagaceae bacterium | reverse complement strand
ATCAAAAGTGCCGGGCACAAGAGAAAAGCTGCGTTCATTTATGGAATAAGACACCTGTCTTTCGGTAACGGGTTGAGAAATTGTAATAACACATTCAGCATCCTTTGGGATGTTAAGGAACAATTTACCTGTGGCACCCCTTGCTGCAACATTTGGCTTTATCTCCCATGGTTTATCATTCGTTGTCAATCGTACAATATCACCATTCGTGTCCCTGTCTATATAGGGTGAATCACTGACTTCATGTCTTTCGGCAGTGCTACTTTTTGTATCCCAGCCACCAGGTTGATTATTAATTGAATCATTATGTGAATTAGATTTTGGGTTTAAAATACGAAAACTATAGGTTGCCAGTTTTCCTACGATTAATGCGCCCTCTTTTGATTGTACAACCGCATATCCATCTACAAGTTGAAACTTATCTCCATCTACAGGTCCAAAATGTTGAATCGAAACTTTTTGCCCAATATTTAAATTAGCTGCAAATGTTTTTGGAACAGAAAAACTAAATCTTACATCATTGGGAAGCTTTGCTGAAACAACACTACAACAAGGGGCACCCGGCTCAATGCTGGTTATGCCACAGCAAAGTGTTGCGTTAGCCGGTTCTGTAATAACGTATTTACTAGCAGTGCCAGTTACCGATTTTATTATGCCAAGAGATGGCTGGGCATTCAATGCCGTTCCTGTTGTATAATTTCTTGCTACAGAATTGTCAACTGTAAATTCGAATGTTCTACCAGTAGCATTGTCACGTACAGTAACAACACTGCAGCAGGATTGTTCTGGTCTTAATGCAATTATACTGCAACAGGGAGGTGAAGGTTTTTGAGCAAAGCCGGTAACAAAGAATACCAGTATGAGTAATAAGATAATTATTTGTTTCATGGCGATAGTTTTGGTGAGAGAGATACTAAAAATAAACAATAACCATGTTAATGCGATTTATTAATTTTAAGATTTGTCCTATTCAATTATTGATTTATTTAACCGATATGAAATACAAACTCTTAATTATTGTTCTTTTATTTTCTTTCAATAATTGTTTTGCGCAGGTAAATGATACCGCTGCTGTAAGATTAAATAATTACCGCGATAAAGTTTTTGCTGTGTTTAATAAATGCCGTGCACAGGATGAAGAAATTACAAAAGCTATCACCGCAAAAAAAGAGAGCGATATTGAACCGGGAAGAATTGCTTTGCTGCAATGCGCAACTAACGGTATGAAACAACTTGATACCATCGAAAGTTTTGATGGTGACCCTGCATTAAAATTTAGTTGCCGCGATGTATTAAAATTTTACAAACAAATTGCAGAATTCGACCTTCCAAATGTTAGAGATTTTTTTATGATGGAACAAAATTTTTTTAGAGCGAAAAAAGAATTTGAAAAGAAGCCTGCAAAAAAACATTCAGAGTCAGAAATATTGGGTTACAATAATTATGTAAAAAAATACAATCCTGAATTGATAAAATATTCTCAGCTAAATAATTTTATAACCAACAGCAGAAAGCTCACGTTGTACAATTGGTATGCATCTGTAAAATTATTTATGGATGCACATAGCCGAAAGCAATAAGTAAGATCAATTCACGCCTTCCTGCTTTTTAAATTTGTCAAAATCCCATTGTATCCTGTTTTGTCTCACGTCAGTCTTAATCCAAAAGTCTTCTGTGATAATTTATTTGTCCAAGATGATAAGTTAAATGTGTAGTTAAATGAATTAATAGATAACCTGTTGAAGTTTTGTTTTCAAAAACCAAAACGGGATATTCTTTTTCTAATTGCTCAATAGTTAATTTATCAAGTGCTGCCGCAACTATTATTGTTGTTTTTTCAATATTATCAATCAGCTCAGCTTTAGGTATATCTTTTAAAGAAAATTCAAATTCTCTGTGTCTGATATAATTTGTCTTTCCAATTTCCGCACCAATATATGTGTTAAGATTTCCAATTAAATGCAGGCAAAGATTACCTGCAGAATTGGCAATTTGTTTTTCAACTTTCCAAATATTTTCTTCATTCCTGTACAATTGAATTTCATTCCGTAACCTGGTTAAATCTCGGTAGAATAAGATTTTTAGCGTTTCAATTAACATAAGATCAATTTTTAAATTCTCCTTCAAATACTGTAACTGCTTCTCCATAAATAAATACTTTGTCCTGGTAAAGCTCAGTATTCATTGTGCCTGTTCTTGCTGATGATTGAAAAGCATTTAATTTATTCTTGTTCAATTTTGTTGCCCAATATTTTGTTAGGAACGTTTGTATTCCTCCTGTTACAGGGTCTTCATTTGTTCCTGACCATGGCCAAAAATACCGGTAGTGAAAATCAAAGTCAATGCTATCTGATTGTGCAGTTACTAAAACACCATTTATTCCGTGATACGAATTTACTAACGAAAGAAAGTCTGGTCGTAAATCAGCTAAAGCTTTTGTGCCTTTGATCTCAAGTATAATTATTTTATTTTTTAAACTGTATCGTTTATCCTCGATTACATTAATTCCAAGAGCATCCAGCATATTTTGAGGTACTTCGATTTCTTCTGTATCATAAACAGGAAATTTCATTTTGATTTTAGTTCCCGATTTTTCGATGAACAATTCAACGTTATTGATATTTATAAAAGTAAAGCCGTTTAGGTTAGTTGTATCAAAAATAATTTTGGAAGAGGCTAATGTTGCATGTCCACATAAAGGAATTTCCATTTTGGGTGTAAAAAATCTAATACTATAAGTGTTGTGAGACAGGTTTTTTATAAATGCTGTTTCCGAAAAGCCAATTTCGGTTGCAATGTCTTGCATTGTCTTTTTGTCTAAATTGTTTTCAACAATACAAACCGCAGCAGGATTTCCTTTAAATCTTTCATTTGTAAATGAATCTACAAAATATGTCTTCATTGTTTAAATTTTTGGTCTTCCGAAAATAGCACAGACCACATCAGTTGCCGCAAAGAAATACATAATGTTTGGAGGTACTTCCTTATCAGCAGATTCTTTTTAAATTTTAAAAACAGAAAATAATACAGGATAGAATTACTAACCATCAGTTAACTCCTTCCTGCTTTTTAAATTTGTCAGCAGTGTTTAAAATGTATTCGTAAAACTCAAGTTCTGTAGCCGTGATAATAAATTCGTAAGATGGCCTGTATTGCAATTTATATTTATCCAGCAAAACTCCTGTTAATCCAGTTACTCTTTTTAAGAGTTTAGAATTGAATTTGTAATTAACGTATTTATCTTCTTCTTCCTGTTCCAATCTTTTTTGGAAAATAAGATTCATTTTATTTCTTTTGAATCTAAAAATATTTATCAGCTGGTCAATATCCAGTCCCGGTGGGGATCCGGGTGTGTAAGTAGAATGCAACCCCGGCTTTTCATAATTAAAAACTTTTGAATAAGTGAGCCGGTTTTCAGCAGAATCCTGCCGGTAACTTTTACTAAAGATCTTTACTTCTTTTAAGAGCCGGTATTTTTCAAAAACACGTACCCGTAATGAAATATCAAAATCATTGTAATTACTAATTGTTTTTACCGGAAACTTTTGTGTTGGCTTATTGGCGTAGGTAAATGAAATAGAGTCTTTATCATTAGTGCTTATATGATACACTCCCAGCGAATCGGTGATGGTGGTTCCCCCTCCTGTACTTTTTACAATTACACCTGGCACTACATATAATTTTGTTGAATCATAAACAGTACCTGAAATAATTACCTGCCCAATTACCAAGTTTGCTGTCAGGAGAAAAGATGATAAAAAGAGGATTGTTTTTATTCTTAGCAAAAATTTGATCACCATCAATATTACTGCAAAGCGCTTTACTGATTTGTTATGGTACAATTTTTAACGCTGATTTTGCTTTTTGATGTATAACAATTCTATAACTGAATTTAACGGTTGTTTGATTGGTATTGAGGTTTTTTGATGTAATCTATACTTTCAACGAATGTTAAATTAATATTACCACATAAGTGTTTTCATGGTTTGGGCATAATGCATTTTTTTTGTGTAACGTAATACCAGCAAGCCTTTTAAAAAATAAAGTGCATGTTTAAGATGAAGGAAGCTTCTATAAGTTAAGTTGTATCCCTAATTCCACCACTCTACTTTTACATCCTGATTGCAAATATGAAATGAAGAAAACAATTTATTAAAGTAAAAATTAAATTTATGAAAACAGCAATCAAAAAAACAAAAATGATCACAATGGGATTGATTTCCTTTTTTATCATGGGAACCACACAATCATCATTGGCCAACAACGGGAAGGACCCGATTGAATTAAAAGCAATAAACAATCCTAACAAGAAACCGGTGTTCCAGCTTAAAATGAACAATGCTGATGCAGGCGAATTTGTAGTAAGAGTAAAGGATGGTAATGGGGATGTTCTTTATTCTGAAACACTAAAAGGAAAAAATGTTACAAGAACCTACAAATTTGATATAAATGAAGAAGCTTTATTAGAGTCCTTCAACGTTAGGTTTGAAATAACAATTATAAAATCACATGAAACTTTCATTTATAATGTAACAAGCACCAACCGCGAAGTGCGGGAAATAATTGTTGCTAAACTTTAAAAAAAAAGAAGACAAAAAGAAAATATTATCCCTATTGTACGCTTGCTGGTCAGTTTATTTTGACCAGCAAGTTTTTATTATTTATTTAAACGCTGAAATTTTCTGCATTTCAAATTGTTGCAGAAGCATGTGGTTTACATAAACCACGACACAGGAGTATTATGTCTGTTATATTGGTGATGTAACTCAAATATTTTTATTAAGACCACTCTTTCTTAATGTCTCAACATGTACCGCAAAAAATAATACGGTTATAAGCACACCAACTAAAGCCAGGTAACTTAAAATAAATCCATAATTATGTATTGAGATAGGATAATAATTAGACTTAACCATAATAGGAGTGGCAAAAGGCGCCATATCTTTTGGTGCATTTACGCTTTCAACTTTTATATATTCTACAATGTTCTTTATATCATTATCACCTAAATCCGTCTGATCAGGCATCGGGATGTTATTGAACTTTGCAAATAATGCTGCTCCCTCCTTATCGCCTTTTTTTATTACTGTTTGAGAAGATTTTATCCATTGAATAAGCCACTCCATACTCCTGCGTTTATCTACATCAACTAAATCGGGGCCTGTTAATATTGCTCCTAATTTATGGCACGAAGCACACCGGCTGCTAAAGAGTATTTTACCTTGCGATTTTATATCATCAGCGAAAGTGTTTCCTGTTAACATTGTCAATATTGCAACAAATAAAATTGAGATGCTACCTTTCATTTTTTAATTTTTTTAAATCTTTTATCAATTGTTGTATTTCTTTTTTGCTGGTACCATCATAATACCCACGAATATTATTTAGCTTATCAACCAGCATCACTTTATCGCTATGGATAAAATCCTGCGGACCCCCATCACCATCCGTTGCAGTTACAAAAAATTCTTTTCTTGCGAGCTTGTAAATAGATTTTTTTTCGCCGGTTAAAAAATCCCAATTTGAATATGTGGCATCCATATTTTGCGCATAGCTTAAAAGCTTTGTTGCAGAATCATGTTGAGGATCAACAGTGAAAGAAAGCAATTGTACTAGGGTATCATTGGTAAATTGTGATGCAACTTCACTTAAACTTCTTGTCATTTTAGGGCAAATGGTGGGGCATGTTGTAAAAAAGAAATCAGCTATAAGTATTTTATTTTTCCAATTCTTAAAAGTTTTTATTTCATTCTTTTGATTTTGAAAATGATAATCAATATTCATCAGGTCAGTTGCTTTATTCAATACAGGCAGGACTTCATATTTATTTTCCAGCCAATGCACCGTTTCAAAAGCTATAAGCGGAACAGCTATTACAATTATTACAATAAACCATGTTTTCGATATTAGTTTTTTCATTACTACTTTTTTAAAACCATAACTGTATCCGGTATAGGATTATTGATTTGATAGGGCGGGGCTTTTGGCGCATTGTTTTTATATATTCCCCAAAGTGCAGGCACATAAGCCAATAAAAGAACTACCACCATAACCACCAGCCAGGGCTTAAATTTATCAAGAAGGGGAACCCGTTTTTCAAAATGTAAATTTTCACTTTCGGGCAAGGCTAAAATGGATTCTTCAGTTTTCTTTCTCAGCAGTGTACCAAAAAATACAACGAAATAAAACATGCCGGCAACAAACATTATTATTCCGCCGGCCAGCGCCAGCATTGTAGTTGGCACCCAATCAGGCCGGTAAAGCGGACTTGAAGGATTTAGATAAGAGAGTCCGAGGTTAGTGCGACGTGGCTCACCAATTAAGCCGCCCCACATCATACCTGTTGAAAATATAAGTACACCTATCATCCATAAATAAGGAATGATAACATTTATTTTTGGCCAAAAAATTTTCTTTCCTTTTAATTGGGCAATTAAAAAAGTACTCATCCCTATTATAGCAAGAAATACAGGACCGGCAACCGTCATGTGAAAATGCCCAGGCAAAAAAGCAGTATTATGAATTACATTATTTAACTGGTAAGATGCATTGGGAATCCCGGTAAGCCCTCCGAAAATAAATAATATCAATCCGCATATCATATAAGCAAAAAGATATTTATCGGGATCAAAAAAGGGAAGTTTTTTTACCCAGCCAAACAATCCCTTTGAGCCTTTTTGCCTGCCTGCATATTCCAATGATGCTGCTAAATTAAATGCAGTCATAAAACTGGGTATCGCAATACCAAACGTAAGTAAGCCCTGAAACATTTTAACACCTCTTGTAATTCCCGGATCAGCAAATTGATGATGAACGCCAACCGGAATACTTAGTATCAAAAAAGCAAAAAATGCAATGCGTCCGGCAAGGTCAGAATATAATTTTCCACCTGCTAATTTTGGCAGCATTGTATAATAAATTATATAAGCAGGCAGAAGCCAGAAATATACCAGCGCATGACCAAAGAACCAGAACAATGTTCTTGATAAAGTAACATCAATAGTTTTTGTCCATCCCATACTCCACGGTATCAGTAATATCAAAACTTCATAAGCCACAGCCAGCGTGCATACAAACCAAATGGTAAAATTTACCAGGGTGCCAATTACTGCAATGGGGGTTTTTACTTCTGAATTAACTTTTTTCCATTGCGTGTACATCCATGCCCAGTTAAAGAAAGGCAGCCACGAGCCAACAATTAATAATGCTGCTCCCAGATAAAATAATGGATGCGCTTTTAACGGCGGATAGAATGTGTATAGCACACTTGCATTGCCTGAAAGCATTGCCCACGCAGCCATCAGCGTACCAATGATCATTAGCCACAAAGATATTTTTGCTACCAGCATATTCGGTTCTCTCTTTAAATAATAGGTAATAGTGGCGTGCCCAAATGCTACAGCAAAAAATGTTGTAAGCACAACTGCATTTATAACTCCATGTAAGGTTAACCCCTGGTAGTAATCGAGTTTTAATGCAGTAGACTGGTGTAAAAAACCTGCCCGGTAAATAGTTTGCATTAAACCATGATAAATGCCAAGCGTTAATAATGTTATAGGAACAAAAAGTTCAATAACAATAATGCGTTTTAATGAACGGCTGATTTGCATATTAGTAATTTTATTTGCTTTCGGGATAATTTACTATTACCTCCCCATGCATAAACTGGTGACCTACTCCGCAATATTCATGGCATACAATATTGTACACTCCGGGCTTATCAAAATGTACCGTTGTTTTACCTACACCTCCATACACAGCCATCAGATTTATATTTTTTTCGGCTATGTTAAATCCATGAACTACATCATTTGAAGTGAGATAAAAATCAACATCACTGCCAACCGGTATGTATATTTTTTCAGGATCAAATGCCCACATTTTTGCCACCATATAAACCTGGTATGTTTTATCATCTATCTTAACAACACGCCCATTTCGATAGCTTTTATTAAAGGGAAGACACTCCGTTATATTCCTGCTTTTTTTATCAAGAGAATAGATCAGAGAAAAAATAAACAGCATCATTACCAGTGCTGAAGTAATAAATATGCCTTTCTCGTATTTATCAATCACGATATAAATTTTTTATGATTTAACTCCTGCTCATCATTATATAATAAATGCCAAACCATATTGCAAGGCACAATAGAATAAGAATTATAAAAAATGCGATAGCTCCTTTCGGAATAAATTTTTCCTCATGTTGAACTGCTTGTGTAATGTTTTGAGTACTGTCCATAGCTGAATAATTATGTAACAAAAGTATTTTCAGGAAATTTTATTAATAATGATTTAAGTCTTATTTAGATATGATTTTAATCAGCGGATATATTTAATTAATAGTGGAATGATTTGATAAAGAAATTTGGAGTAAGAAAATTTTTTTCTTTAACTGTATGAGCCTTTCCTTGAAAGATTGTTCCTCAAAAAGATATTCAATGTCAAATGGAGAATTTGAAATATCTACTCCATCAGAAGATCTTTCTATTTTATGACTCATCCCGTATAGCAAATTTTTTGCTTCTGTTTTTAGGTTAGCTATTTCATTCATTGAATTATTTTTACCCGAATCATTTCTATGTTCATCAACAGATGTTGAACATGTACTCAGCGTATCTAAAACGTTTATTACATTGATCAATGATTCTTTTGAATCAATAACTTTATCCTTTATGGAAAGCATACAGGTACCCTGACATTTTGATTTACACATGTATTTGCAATATTTCTAAATAATACACGGATATAAAATGATTGTTATTGGCATACGAACTGATTAATATCATGCTGATTAGCTTATTCGTAATTTTTTAAACAAAACTCTAAGGATTTTTTATTAGAAATTCTGAGGGATCAGATATCTGCTCTTTGCGGTTAATTAACTTTTGGAAAAGGTAATTTGAATGCACTCAGAATTTTTCGCGTTGCCTTTTAAAAAGTACTTTTGTATAGGTACAAAAAAAAGGTCCTCCTGTAGAAACAGGACGACCTAACGATTGATTGCTATATGAAAAATTTTGATAGTAGTTGTGTTCAGTTACACATCTTATTATTATTCGGGGACTTAATTACCCTCTAACAATTGCTGCCATTTTAAATAACTTAATTGTTTAACAAACATACACAGCTATGGCGTGTACAACTAATCAAGTTATCGCTTGTTTAATAATGCCAAAAGGTGCGTATGTAATTTAAAACGCTTTACCGGTAAGCGTATCATGGTAAATAATCAATTATGCCCAACATATTTTCAGATACATTATTTCAACTGATCAGGTCCCTGGAGAAATCAGAAAAGAGACACTTTAAGCTGTATATAAAAAGAAGTTCAGCTAAAGAAGATCTTAAGATCATTCGCTTGTTTGATGCTTTGGATAAAATGCCCGAGTATGATGAAAAGATCTTACTTAAAAAACTTGCCGGTGTTACCAAGCCACAATTGTATAATTTAAAAACACATTTATACAAACAGGTTCTCGCCAGCCTCAGGTTATTAAAAACCACTGATAACAGCGATCTAAAGCTGAGTGAACATTTGGATAATGCCCGCCTGCTTTACAATAAAGGGCTAAAGCTGCAGAGCTTAAATATTTTGGAAAAAGCAAAAGAGCTTGTAAAAGCCAATCATAAATTTAATTTTCTTGTACAGGTTATTTCTTTAGAAAAAAAAATTGAGACGCTTCATATCACTCGAAGCACTTTGGAAAAAACAAAAATATTGGCAGAAGAATCTGATGAAATAAGCGGGCATATTTACAGAGTAACCCGTCTTTCAAACTTAGCACTTTTGCTTTACCGGTGGTATGTAAAAAATGGTCATGCCCGTAACGAAGAAGATGAACATGATATTAAGCAATTTTTTAAAAGTGCATTGCCTGAAGATCCTCATGCTATTAATGGCTTTTATGAAAAACTATATTTATACCAAAGCTTTAGCTGGTATGCTTTTATTCGCCAGGATTTTTTAATGTATTACCGTTACAGCCAAAAATGGATAAACCTTTTTACTAATAATGAAGTTATGTTTACTGTTGAAACGGGGCATTATATAAAAGGCATGCACAATTTGCTTAATGCACATTTTGTACTACGCAATTTTAAACAGTTTAAAATAACCTTACAGCAGTTTGAAGAATTTGCCAGTAAGCCTGTTGCTAACGTCCACGATAATTTTCGCATACATACTTCTATATATATAAACAGTGCAAGGATCAATGGGTACATAATGGAGGGTAATTTTAAAAAAGGATTATCAATTGTTCCAGAAGTTGTAAATAAATTAAAGGAGTACTCTTTGTTTGTTGACAGTCATAGAATTCTTGTATTTAATTATAAAATTGCTACGCTGTATTTTGGTGCAGGAGAGTATTCAACAGCAATAGATTTTTTGCATAAAATAATTAATGATAATCATGGGCTGAGAAATGATCTGCAATGCTATGCCCGCTTAATGCACCTGCTTTGTCATTATGAATTAGGCAACGAAGAAATACTTGATTCGCTTATTAAATCAGTTTACCGTTTTATGGCAAGAATGAAGAACCTTACTGTTGTTGAGGAAGAGATGTTTAGGTTTTTACGATACTCATCAAAGGTTAGCTCAAAAAAATTAAAACCTGAACTGGAAAAATTTCTGCATAAAATAAAACACCTGGAGAAAAACCGTTTTGAAAGTCGCTCATTTGCTTACCTGGATATTATTTCGTGGGTGGAAAGCAAAGTATATGATATACCAATGGAAGAGGTTGTACTTAATAAATACAAAAAAAATTTACATAAAAAAGTGAGCCTTGTTACGCAATGATACTTTCTATTATTAAAGGATAATGTTTGTGTTCCAGCGCATGAATTTTTTCGGCAAGTGATTGTGGCGTATCATTTTCATCAACCTTGCATGTTGCCTGAAAAATAATTTTTCCGTGATCATAAATTTCATCAACGTAATGAATGGTGATACCGCTTTCCTTTTCACCTGATTTAATTACAGCCTCGTGAACAAAGTTTCCATACATGTTTTTGCCACCGAATTTTGGCAGCAGCGCAGGATGAATATTGATTATTTTATTTTGATATGATCGTATTATATCTTCCGGAACTTTCCATAAAAATCCTGCAAGCACAATCAGATCGATATGATATTTTTTTAATTCAGCTAAATATCCATCGTCATAAAATTTTTTTCTTTCAATAATTATAGAAGGAATATTTTCTTTTTCAGCAATGTTTAAAACTCCCGCAGCATGATTATTACACATGATCAACACAACCTTTGCTAACTCTTGCTTCCTCACTGCCTCTTTCTCCTTTGCTGCCATCTCCTCCTCTGCGCCCCTCTCCACTTGTGGAGAGGGGGTGGGGGTGAGGGGGTTTAGGCGCTCTATAATTTTTTGTGCGTTACTTCCAGCCCCGGAAGCAAAAATGGCAATATGTTTTATTGGCTGTTGCATTATAGTTTTATTGATCCCATCATACAGAGATATTGAATACAACTATAAAGATGTGTAAAAAAATGTGTAAATAAATATCGGAGTGAAACAAAATTAATTATGTAATAAACTGAATGAAAAAATAGTGTCAAAGATTAACCATGATTTTATCGGGATGAATGAAAACCAGGCCAGGCAAGGGGAAATTTTTTTTTAAAATGTTAACAGTTTATCAACATCCTGACTTATTTTTGCAATCGGAATAAAGGAATTTTACACATCGAATAAGAAGATTTAGCGCATGAACTATCACAGAAGATTTATTTGTAAGGCTACTCTGGGAATATTTTTTCTTTTTCTTTTTAGCTCTCAAAGTTATTTATTTGCGCAGGATGGGCAGGCAATATTTAAAACATATTGCGCAAGTTGTCACAAACCTGATGCAGATTATACTGGTCCGGCATTAAAAGGTGCAAGGGCAAGAGAGGCAGCAGCAGGATTGCCTAAAGATTGGGTTTACAAATGGGTGCATAACACCACCACAATGGTAACTACTGATCCTTATGCAATGAAGTTATATGCACAAAGAGGTTCTGTGATGTCGGCATTTCCTGATCTTAAAAATGCAGAGATTGATGCCATACTTGATTGGGCAGATAAATATGAAGCTCCTAAAGCTCCTACAAATCCTACTGGTCAACCTGCAGTACAAGATGACAATTCCCTTTTGTACGGGTTACTAACTTTAATACTTGCAGTTATTGCTCTTATATTATTACAGGTAAATAGCAATCTTAAAAAACTCAGTGATGAAAAGCAGGGAATAAGAACTCCTAATCCAGTTCCTTTTTATCGTAACAAAGCATATTTATTATTAGGCGTTATTGTTCTTTTCTTAATTGGAGGTTATTTTACAATCGAGGCTGCTATTGGTTTAGGAAGAAGCAAAGGGTATCAGCCGGTACAACCAATTTATTATTCACATAAAGTGCACGCAGGCACTAACCAAATAAGTTGTTTGTATTGCCATGGCGGCGCCCAGGATAGCAAGCATGCAAACATCCCATCAGTAAATGTTTGTATGAACTGCCACATGGCTATTAAAGAATATGCAGGAGACCCGATAACAAGAGAAGATGGATCATCAGTAAATGGTACTGCAGAGATTAAAAAATTATATGAATATGCAGGATGGAATCCGGATTTGAAAAAATATGACAAACCGGGTAAGCCGATCGAATGGATAAGAATTCACAACCTTCCTGATCATGTTTACTTCAATCACTCTCAACACGTAAAAGTTGGCCAGCAAAAATGCCAAACCTGTCACGGTAACATTCAGGAGATGCCCGAAGTTGCCCAGTTCGCAGACCTTAGCATGGGCTGGTGTATCAACTGCCACAGGGAAACCAAAGTTCAGTTTAACGACAGTAAAGGAAATGGAAATAAATTTTATAGCATCTATGAAAAATTTCATGATGATATAAAAAATAAAAAATACGATAGCGTAACAGTTGAAAAAGTTGGTGGAATTGAATGTCAAAAATGTCACTATTAAGGTTTATTGAATACTAAATTTGTCAAATCGAAATAATGGATCAAAAAAAGTACTGGCAAAGTTTTGGAGAGCTTAACAGTTCGGATGAATTTAAAAAGTCATTGGACAATGAGTTTAGTGAAGATCTGCTCCCATTAGAGGATGTTAGTGAGATATTGGATGGCAAAACTGCCCGCAGGGATTTCTTAAAATATATTGGATTTAGTACAGCCGCAGCAGCGTTGGCAGCAAGTTGCGAAATGCCGGTTCGTAAATCAGTTCCTTTCTTAAATAAAAGAGACGATATCATTCCCGGCATTTCTAATTATTATGCATCTACTTATGTGAGTGATGGAGACGTTGTTCCTGTTGTTGTTAAACAAAGAGAAGGCCGCCCGATAAAAATTGAAGGCAATACACTTTCTCCTTTAACTGAAGGTGGAACATCAGCACAGGTGCAGGCTTCAGTGCTTGATCTTTATGATACTTCACGCCTTCGTTACCCAATGGCTAGCGGTAAGGAAGCAACCTTTGAAGTGATTGATAAAATGATTGCCGATGATCTTACTGCAAATGCAGGTAAGCCGTTGGTTTTGCTTACATCTTCACTTACATCTCCTACAACAAAACAAATAATCACAGAATTTTTGTCGAAATATACGGGTAGCAGGCATGTACAGTATGATGCTGTTTCTTACAGTGGAATGTTGGAGGCTAACGAAACTTCTTATGGTAAAAGGGCATTGCCTTCTTACCATTTTGAAAATGCAAAAGTTATTGTGAGCCTTGGTGCAGATTTTTTAGGCACATGGTTAAGCCCTGTTGTTTTCGCAAATCAGTATGCAAAAAACAGGAGAATAAATGCAGAGAAACCCGAAATGAGTAAGCACTTTCAGTTTGAAAGTTACATGAGCTTAACGGGTGCAAATGCAGATGAAAGATTTATGCACAAACCGTCTGAAACCGGTGCTGTTGCATTGGCATTATTAGCAGCAGTTGGTGGAAGTGTAACTTCAAACTTGCAGGGTGTTGCTGCTGAGGGTGTAAAAAAGGTTGCCAAAGAATTATTGGCAAATAAAGGTGCAGCCTTGGTTGTATGCGGAAGCAATGATCCCAATATTCAGATAATTGTAAATGCAATTAACGAAGCAGTTGGTGCAGGCGGTAAAACAATTGACTGGTCTTCTACAGCAAATTACCGCCAGGGTATTGATGCAGATATGACAACTCTTGTAAATGATCTTAATGCCGGTACTGTTGGTGCGTTATTAATTTACGGTCCAAACCCGGCGTATAATTATTTTGCTGCTGATAAATTTATTGCAGGTATAAAAAAATGTCCTGTTACTATTTCGTTCAACGAAAAGATGGATGAAACAGCAGAGCATTGTAAATATATTGTTCCGGCTCATCATTGGTTAGAGAGTTGGGGTGATGCTGAACCACAAACTAATCTTATCAGTTTGATGCAACCGCTTATTCATCCTTTATTTAAGACAAGGCAGTTCGAAGATTCCTTGTTAAAATGGACGGCTTCTTCAAAA
>JBKJSX010000253.1:0-5569 GCA_046594375.1 Chitinophagaceae bacterium | reverse complement strand
AAAACTTTTGCGGGAGGTATACTCCCTGCCGCAGTCATGAACATGGGAAAATATTTTGGAAATAAATTGGCAGCGAGCAATACAGCTTTATATCCTGCAATATTTGCCTGGCTGCTTAGCACATCCATACTTTGCCCCCTGGTTGTTCGGGGTATCATATCAATGCTGAAAACGGTAAGTCCTTTATCGCTCCAGTCTTTTATGAGATGTGCATTAAACAGCGCCTGAAAATTACCAAGAATTATTTTTGATCTAAGGTCAGGAGTTTGAAAACTATCAGGAAAATTTATTGATAAAATAATATTTGCGGTTTGCAACACTTCTTCCCGGCTTACAACTTTTGCTCCTGCTTCAATATATTTTTCGTTGGTGGCAAAAGCATTTATGCCTGCATCGCTTTCAACAACTGTTTCAACATTCCATTTTTTAAGTATAGCCAAATGTTCGGGCAAAAGTGAAACTCTGGTTTCGGGGGATGGTTCTTTTAAAACACCAATTATCATAACGGGAATATTGCCGAAAGATATTGAAAATTTAAAACCTGATAATAAAATGTTGCTTTGCCTTAAAGTCTTTTTTAAAAAATACAATGCCTATAAAAAAAAGATCAATGGTTAATGTTACATCCTTACGTTGCTGAATTTCTTTCCATGCTTCTTCCATTTCTTTGCTCCAATGGATATCATCAAAAACAAATATTGTTGAATGGGTTGACTTATTTATTAGTTGATCAAAATAATAGAGAGTTGGGGCTTTGCGATGATTGCCATCTACGTATGCAAAGTCTATTTTATCTATTTGAGATAATAATTGTGGTAATGTATCATCAAAATTTCCCAGTACCAGTTTTACATTTTGCACACCAAGCTTTTCAAAATTTTCCTTTGCAATTTCTGCAACATTTTTTGCGCCTTCAAGCGTAAAAACTTCTGAAGTTTCATTTGCACTTGCAATGTATGCTGTAGTAATTCCCAGGGAAGTTCCTAATTCTACAATTTTATGCGGTTTATAATATTGTACAATTCTGAAAAGCAATTGAGCAAGTTTTTTTGATTTTAAAAATGATCTTGTAACATCACTAATCCTTTTTTTTCTTGATGGAACAGCTAAGGAGCCTGCACCAAAATCTTCAACATCAACCACTCTTTTATCATGTAACAATTCATTCCTTATTTTTTCTATTGAAGAATAATTCTGATATTTTGTTTTATCGTTCAACACATTCTTAATAAAATCAAATACGAACGGAGAATGAATGCCATGGCCTTTTCCATTAGAAGCGGTGAAGTAATAATGAATATATTTTTTAGCTAATTGAGAAAGGCTGTACAAAAGAAAGTGTGAATTATGAATTATGAATTACTTTTTTCCCAAAGCTGAAAGGTATAAGCAAACTTATGTTTGTCATCTGCAGGATGGGGATCTTCGGAAATTAATTTCCATTTACTTTCATCCAACGCCGGATAAAATACATCACCCTCAATTGTGGTGTGAACCCGTGTGAGATAAATACGGTTAACAATATTTATTGATTGTTTAAATATCTCTCCGCCGCCGATTATAAAAAGTTCGTTGCAATCCGAATCGCATGCTTTTTTAATTGCTTCATCGATAGAATGAGCAACAGTTACATCATCTCTTTTCCAATCTTTATTTGTTGTGATCACAATATTTATTCTACCGGGCAAAGGCTTCTCTAACGACTTATATGTATTACGCCCCATTATCACCGGCATCCCCCACGATTTGTTTTTAAAAAATTTAAAATCGTTTGGTAAATTCCATGGCAATTGGTTGTTGTTACCAATAACATTATTTTCTGAAGCTGCAACTAAGTGTGAGATTACCATCGTTTATTTGTTTATCCGTTTATCCGTTTATGCGTTTATTTGTTTATCCGTTTATCCGTTTATGCGTTTATCCGTTAATTTTTTTGTCTATAATTTTTTTATTCGTTATTATTTTCAGTGATTGTTTTTGTTTTAATTTTTTGCGAATTGGCAACAAATTTTATAAATGCATTTAGCATTGCTAAAATCTTCTCAGCTAAAGCAATTAATGATTCGCATTTTTCAATTTGAATTATGTTTCTTCTCTTACACTTAGATAACCATGATTTTGTTTCTTGTATTGAACCTCGGGCATAGAAATAAAATTGTTTGCTTTCTTTATAAAAATACCTGCCATATCCTTCAGCAATATAGCCGAAATTGAATCTGCTTATCTCACTAATTGTTTTCCAATAGTATCCTTTTCAAAATTTTTCCAGGCTATTACAATGTTCCAAATATCATCCGAGAAATTTTCAGCAATGTTATAAACTTCTAATTTTTCCAGGGTGTATTCCATAAATACTATTTTATATAATAGCTTCTAATAAATTTCCTAACCGGATTAACGATTTAACGGATTAACAGATTAAAGCTACACCGCAACCGGTGCTTTTATTCCGGGGTGACTTTGATAATTCAATAATTCAAAATCCTCAAATTTAAAATCGAAAATATTTTTTACTTCATTATTGATCTTCATTTGCGACAATGAAAATGGAACTCTTGTTAATTGTAATTCTGCCTGCTCAAAATGATTATTGTATAAATGCACATCACCAAATGAATGAATAAATTCTCCGGGGTCAAGATCACAAACCTGTGCGATCATCATTGTAAGTAAGGCATACGACGCAATATTAAACGGAACACCCAAAAAAACATCCGCAGAACGCTGATATAATTGACAGGAAAGCGTTCTTCTCCCCTCTCCACTTGTGGAGAGGGGTTGGGGCGAAGTATAGAACTGGAACAAACAATGGCAAGGCATCAATTTCATTTCAGGAAGATCAGCAACATTCCATGCGCTCACAATTAATCTGCGGCTGTCAGGATTTGTTTTTATTTGTTTGATAAGCTCAGAAATCTGGTCAACAATTTTTCCATCTTTACCTTCCCAACTTCTCCATTGCTTTCCATACACCGGGCCCAAATCACCATTCTCATCTGCCCATTCGTCCCATATCCGCACACCGTTTTCTTTTAAATATTGTATGTTGGTATCACCTTTTAAAAACCATAACAATTCGTAAATGATACTTTTAAGATGCAACTTTTTTGTAGTAACCAATGGAAATCCTTTAGCAAGATCGAAGCGCATTTGATACCCGAAAACACTTCGTGTTCCTGTTCCGGTTCTGTCACTTTTTTCACTTCCGTTTTGTAAAATATGTTGTAAGAGTTGAAGGTATTGTTGCATAGGTGCAAGATAAATATTCTGAACCATGATTTGGGTAGATTAAAAAGATTATGAGAAAAACATGTGAATTCATGTAAGTTTAAAATACAGGTTTATTAAGATTTCATTTGAGTTTTGCTGATGTAAATTTGACCTGTGATTCCTATGCAAAATAAAAATTATCAGTACTTTATTTACGCTGCACTTTATTTACTTCTATACTCTTGTTCCTCTTCCCGCCCGGGTTTATTAGGCAAAAAAACGCCGCATGAACAGTACGAAAAAAAAATAAAAGATGGCGGCAAAAAAGAAATGCCTCTAAACGAAGCATGGATAAAAGAAGCTGCAATAACACTTAGCAACCCTTTGGATATTTTGTTGCCATATAGTGAAACGGGATATTTTTCTGCTAACCGGGCTAATGCAATCGGCTTGCGTTTCTCTGCAAAACGTGGACAAAAAATAAATATTTCTCTTACAAAAAAAACACACGAGAATTTAGCAATGTATATTGATCTGTGGCAAACTTATCCAGTTTCAGAAAACAGATCACCCAAATTTTTATCAGCAGCAGATACTCTTACTCTCTCATTAGAATTTGTGGTTAATGAAGACAGTGCTTTTATTGTAAGAATACAACCTGAATTATTAAAACAAGGTGAATACATACTTTCCATCTCAGTAGGTCCATCGCTTGCATTTCCAATCCCGCAAAATGTAAAAAGCAGTATCATCAGTCTTTTTGGTACAGGCAGGGATAATGGAGGACGCAAACATGAAGGCATTGATATTCTTGCGCCCAAACATTCCCCTGCAGTTGCCTCAGCAAATGGAGTGATAACCCGGGTAAATGAAAATGCACTGGGAGGTAATGTCATCTTTTTAAGACCTGATAATGCATCTTATAATTTGTATTATGCCCATCTTGATTCACAAATTGCAAAAGAAGGCCAGCGTGTAAAAACCGGTGACATACTTGGATTTACGGGCAATACAGGCAATGCAAAATTCACAGTCTCACATTTGCATTTTGGGATTTACACTAACAATAATGTAGCTATGGATCCACTGTATTTTGTAAAGAGTGATTACAAAGAGCGTGCAAAAATATCAGCACCATTAAACAATTTAAATACATGGATGCGAAGTGGAAAGAATATTAAATTTTATGCTGACCAGTTTGTTGCAGGCACAAATTTTATTCTGCTTGATGAAAACACGCTGATGCGGCCTGAAGCTGCATCCGGCAATTTTTACAGGGTTGTATTACCAGATGGTAAAAAAGGTTTTGTTACAGCCTTATCAATAACTTCGGCATCAAAACCATTAAAACGTTTTACTATAAAAAAGTCTTTGTCTCTTCTTTCAAGTCCGGATGCAAGAGCAACTCAAAAAAATGGCTGGCACAAGGAGAAAAAATAAACTTAATTGCTTCCTTTAATGATTACTATTTTATCAGCGATAAAGAAAATACGGAAGGTTGGGTTTTAAAAAAGCAATTGTAAAAATACTGGCACAAACCCACTAAGGCAGAAAGATTCATAAAAAAAACTATAAAAATTTCACCAAAAAACTCTTTGTGCCACCTGGTGGCTTTGTGGCTTTGTGGCAATCGTAGCATTGCTTATCTTTACAGATTATTTTTTTTATGAGCAAAGGAAAAGTTTTAATGGCTATGAGTGGAGGTATAGATAGTACCGTTGCTGCGCTTATGCTTCACCACGAAGGTTATGAAGTGATAGGCATTACCATGAAAACATGGGACTATGCAAGCAGCGGCGGCACATCAAAAAAGGAAACCGGGTGTTGCAACCTTGATAGTTTTAATGATGCCCGTGCAGCGGCTGTTCAGCATGGTTTCCCACATTTTATTTTAGACATCAGGGATGAGTTTGGCGATTTTGTTATAGACAATTTTGTAGAGGAATATATGGCAGGCCGCACTCCCAATCCGTGTGTGATGTGCAACACTCACATTAAGTGGCGGGCTTTATTAAAAAGAGCTGATGCACTTGGTTGTGATTTTATTGCTACGGGGCACTATGCACAAATTCACCAACATACTAACGGCCGATATTTTATAAGAAAAGGGATTGATGAAACAAAAGATCAAAGCTACGTGCTGTGGGGTTTACAACAGGATCTGTTGAGCAGAACATTATTGCCTTTGGGTACTTACCGCAAATCAGTTATTCGCCAAATGGCGCATGATTTCGGCTATCCGGAACTTGCTAAAAAAAGTGAGAGCTACGAAATTTGTTTTGTTCCTGATAATGATTACCGGGGTTTTTTAAAAAGAAAAATTACAGGGCTGGAAGAAAAAGTTGATGGAGGATATTTT
>JBKJSX010000119.1:0-3277 GCA_046594375.1 Chitinophagaceae bacterium | reverse complement strand
AAAAGAAAAATATTAAAAAGGACTTCGTTACACTGCATGTTGGCGCAGGAACTTTTAAGCCTGTTAAATCCGAGACCATGCAGCAACATGAAATGCATGCAGAGTGGATAGATGTTTCAGTTTCAACAATAGAAAATATTGTAAACAATCTTTCAGAAAATATTATTGCAGTCGGCACAACTTCATTAAGAACCATTGAAAGCCTGTATTGGATGGGAGTAAAATCTTATTTAAATAATAATTGCAGCCTGCATCACCTGGAAATAAAACAATGGGATGTTTATGATGAGCCCTTATCAAAGCAAAACATAGATGCAAAAATTGCTTTTTCATCTTTATTAAACTGGTTGAAAAAAAATGAGCAACAAAAATTATTTATCCAAACACAAATTCTTATTGCACCGGGATACCAATTTAAGATTGCAAATGCATTGATCACAAATTTTCACCAGCCGGGATCAACTTTATTATTGTTGGTTGCTGCCATTACAAAAGACTGGAAAAAAATTTATGATTATGCACTGAATAACAACTTTAGATTTTTGAGCTATGGAGATGGATGTTTGCTCTTTGTCTGAACTATGATTTTTAGGATTACAAGATTATAAGATTACTAATTGCTGAATAACTTCATTCTGTCTTAATCCTGTCATCATCAAATCCTATAAATCCTAGTCTATTTTTGAATTGTAACCGGAGTGCCTGAAGGTATGTAGCTGTAGAGATCTTTGGCTTCTCTATATTTTAAAGAAATGCATCCATCCGTCCAGTTTTGAAAATAATCAACTGTCCATTCTTCCTGCGGCCGGGTAGCATGAATAGCAATCCCATTTCCTATTCTTGCATTCCTTGGGACAAGTCCTCTCGATTGTCTTTCATTAAATTTTTTGATGCTTTCTACATTAGGAAAATCCAGCAATAATTCCGGTCCCCATTGAGGGTGAATTTTTTTAAGCAAAATTTTAAAGTGTCCTTCCGGGGTTCTTTTATCTCCCTCCATGTATTTATCATTTTGATCTTTACTGCCAAATACTACGGGATAAGTAGCATACCAACCTTCGGCATCATACACTTTTAATTCGTAATCAGATTTATCAATAATTATGTAATAAGGATTATCGGTAGCGGAAACTAGATTTATATTGGTGTGAAAATTTCTCTTACTTATTTTTTTATGTATGGGTTTATTAAAAGAAAAAAATAAGAGCGAAAATGAAAGAAGTAATAAGAGGCGCCAATTGTTTTTCATTTGCAAGGCCGGGTTTAATTCAAAAATAATTTAAACGTAATCCCTTGCAAAACATTTTGCGTTAAGTGAAAAACAATTAACTTTTTTTCAACAGAGAAGGAGAATCAAAACCTAATCCCATTGCTTGTCTTCAATTTCTTTTTGTTTAGCAACCCTTGCAGAAATAAATATGCTTATCTCGTATAAAAAAATCAGGGGAACTGCCACGATGGTTTGGCTGGTCCAGTCGGGTGAAGGTGTAATAACTGCTGCTACAATTAAGATGACCACGTATGCATATTTGCGATATGTTCTTAAAAACTTTGGGGTTATGAGCCCGATCTTTGAAAGGACGAATGCCAAAACCGGTAGTTCAAAAGCAATACCACAACCGAGGATAATATTTACAAGCGTATCTATGTAATCCTCAAGGCTTGGTAAATATGTTTGTGCACCCAGCGTACCGAGCTTAAAAGTTGCTAAAAAATTAAATGTAAAAGGCGCCAACAGGAAATATCCGAATGCACCACCCGTAAAAAAACAAAGTGATACCCAGCCCACACTTCCCCTTGCGTATTTTAATTCTTTAGGTGATAAGGCAGGTTTTATAAAGCGCCACAACTCCCAGAATAAATAAGGGAATGCGATGATCAATCCGCCCATAAAGCAAATATTTATCGCAGAAGTAAACGAGCCACCAATAGTGTTAATGAGTAACGGAATTTTTACAGGCGGCATGCACAACGAATTTCCCAAGTGAAGTTTGTGCCCAAAATTGCATAATGCCGAATAAGTAATAAAACTTTCCCGTGCCGGAGCATAAATAATGTTGTCAAATATCCAGTCAATAAAAACAAAGATAGTAATGGCAGAAACCACTAAAGCTATAGCAGACCTGACTATATGCCAGCGAAGCACTTCAAGATGATCAATAAAACTCATCTCTCCCTTTTCACCATCATCTTTTCCCCGTATCTTTTTAAAAAAAGATTTTCTATTTGATGTATCTACACTCAATTTTATAAGTTGTTAACTAATTACGCAAAGATAACGTTTAGAGATGTTAGATGAAGAGGGTGCAAACATTTCAAATTTTGTCAACTCACAGCCACTTTATTTACGCTTCCCGTACGTTTTAATACACCCCACCCCTGCATTTCGCCTTTGATTGCTTTTTTGAATGATTTAAACAATATGTAGTACATCATCTGGCGATATATCAGGCGTTGAGGTATCATCCATAAAAGTTTTTTATAATCTTCTTTCTCAAAAGCAAATGCAAGCGCAGCGCCCGCCATATCAACCAAACTAAATATTCCATAATATAAAATAATATGAGGAACACTTGCCACAACGATATTCATTGAGGCAGCAATTAAACTCATTAATAAAATAAGATCAGCCAGCGGAGCAAGAAAAGGCAATATCATTTGAAAAATAAGAATGTTAGGCATGGCAAGCATTCCAAAATTTTTATATTTTGGATTTAGCACTGTATCGCGGTGTTTCCAGAAACATTGCATTACGCCGAAGCTCCATCGAAAGCGCTGCTTCATAAATTGCCTGAAAGTTTCCGGCGCTTCAGTGTAAGAAAGTGCATTAGAGCAATTACGAACAAGATAACCTTTTCGGAGTAATCGCATGGTAAGGTCGCAATCCTCAGCTAAAGTATCGGAGGTAAAGCCACCTGCAATTTTGATTGCTTCTTTATTAAATGCTCCAATGGCTCCGGGAACAACGGTTATGCAATTCAACAGATCAAATGCGCGCCTGTCAAAGTTTTGAGAAGTTATGTATTCAATGCTTTGCCATTTGGTGATAATGTTTACTTCGTTACCCACTTTTACATTTCCTGCAACTGCAGCTATTGTGACCTCACTACCTTCTTTAACAGGAACAATAAAGTATTTCATCAAAAGAGAAACCGCGTCTGATTTTAATTGCGTGTCTGCATCAATACAGACAACATACTCTGCATTGCAATTTTCTATACCAAAATTTAATGCAGTAGCTTTTCCGCCATTTGGTTTAGTAAACACATGCACATTC
>JBKJSX010000017.1:0-9286 GCA_046594375.1 Chitinophagaceae bacterium | reverse complement strand
GGTTTTAAAATGCTGGCTGCATATTGATGCAGATGCAGGCAGGCATTGTAAACAGTTTTTTGACGACGACCAAACTTTCCATTCACAGGTACAGTTCGTGTAAGATCAGCAGCATAGTTTCCATAACTTGCCCCGAAATCCATCAACAATAATTCTCCATCTTTACACTCTTCATTATTGCTTACATAATGCAATGTGCGTGCCCTGTCGCCGCTGGCAATAATGCTTCCGTATGCAGTGCCGGTAGCTCTTTGCGATAAAAATGAATGCCATATCTCAGCCTCAATTTCAAATTCCATCACGCCGGGCTTTATAAATTGCATGAGCCTTCTGAAAGCAACATCTGTAATATCAATTGCTTTTTGTATCACTTCAACTTCAGGCGAAGTTTTAATGGCTCTCAGTTCTTTTAAAAGTTGCGCACTGCGTTTATAATTGTGTAAGGGATATCGCCTGCGCATTTCTTTTGCAAACCTGTAATCTCTTACAGGTACTACATTGGCTTTACGGTCATTCTCATTTGTGTTTAAATAAATTGTATCAGCTAAGTGTATCCACGGCTGCAAAATTGCATCAATGCTATCTAACCAAACAATTGTTTTTATTCCTGAAATATTTTGTCCTTCTGTTGCAGTTAACCTGTGTCCATCCCATTTTTCTTTTAATTCGTTTGGGCGAACCAATACCAATACTTCCCTGTATTTTTCATCACGATTATCAGGGAATAATATGAGCATCGTTTCTTCCTGCTCAATACCTGTAAGCCAGAACAGGTCTGAGTTTTGTTTAAAGGGGTATAAGGCATCACCATTCATTGGCAGCTCATCATTGCTGTTGAAAACAGCGATCGAACTTTTCTCCATTTTGTCAGTAAACCTTTTGCGGTTCTCAACAAAAATGTCAGGATTGAGAGGAAGATATTTCATCTGAAAAAAGTTTTATTTTATGCAATATACAACCCCCTCTTCTAAATATACTTCTCAATATTAAACATGGTAAAAGTGTAATTGATACACATCAAAAAAAATAAAAAAGCCTTTGTTTTAAGGCATGCGCCCTATACCTTTACAACTTCAACAAACGATTGCTACATGTCAGTACCTACTATGCTTTCATTGCGAAAGAATGCATTGCTAAACCTTGGAATAAGATCTGCCGAAAACGTACACTATCAATTACAACCGGAAGAACTAACAGAACAAACTGTTGCAAGAAAGGAAGGCGTTTTAAACGATACCGGCGCTCTTGTAATTAACACCGGCGAATTTACAGGCCGCAGCCCCAGGGATAAGTTTATTGTAAAAGATGATATCAGTGCAGAGGCAGTTAACTGGAATGATTTTAATATTCCTATCGAAACAAGATATTTTGATCAGTTGTATAAAAAGATGCTTAATCATATTGAGAATAAAGAAATATGGGTGAGAGATTGTTATGCCTGCGCTGACCCCGCTTACAGGTTGAATATTCGGGTGATAAATGAAAACCCGTGGAGTAATTTATTTGCATATAATATGTTTTTGCGACCTAAGGAAGAAGAACTTGAAAACTTTAAACCTGACTGGCACATAATACAGGCTCCTTCGTTTAAAGCAGATGCTGCAACAGATGGAACACGACAACACAATTTTGCTGTAATAAATTTTACAAGAAAAATAATTCTGATTGGAGGTACGGGATATACAGGTGAGATTAAAAAGGGGATTTTCAGCATACTTAATTTTATTTTGCCGCATGAGAAACATGTGTTAAGCATGCATTGCTCTGCCAACATGGGAGATGATGGTGATACTGCAATATTTTTTGGGTTAAGTGGAACAGGTAAAACAACATTGAGTGCAGACCCGCTACGCCACTTGATTGGGGATGATGAACATGGCTGGACTGAAAATGCTGTATTTAATTTTGAAGGTGGTTGCTATGCAAAAACAATTGACCTAAGTGAAGAAAAAGAACCTGAAATATTTCATGCAATAAGACCCGGAGCTTTGGTAGAAAACGTAACCTTTTTTGAAGGCACCAATAAAATTGATTTTAGCAGTAAAAAAATTACAGAAAATACAAGAGTGAGTTACCCATTAGATTTTATCAGCAATGCATTGCATCCTTCCATTGGTAAAACACCAAAAAATATTTTCTTTTTAACCGCTGATGCATATGGAATTTTACCACCGTTAAGTAAGTTATCTACGGGCCATGCGATGTACCAGTTTGTTTGTGGCTACACAGCTAAAATTGCTGGAACGGAAGCAGGTATTACAGAGCCGAAAGCTACGTTCAGCGCTTGTTTTGGAGCTCCATTTTTACCATTGCATCCTATACAGTATGCTGAGTTGCTCGGAAAAAAAATAAGACATCACAAAGTAAATGTCTGGATGATAAATACCGGATGGACAGGTGGTGCTTACGGGGTTGGAAGCAGGATAAAATTACCCTATACAAGAGCAATGATAACTGCAGCATTGGAAGGCAAATTAGATAACGCAAAATATGAAACACACCCGGTGTTTGGTTTTATGATGCCTACATCCTGTCCCGGTGTGCCTTCAGAAATTTTAAACCCAAGAAACACATGGGCGGATAAAGATGAATATGATGCGAAGGCAAAAGATCTTGCAAAACAATTTATTAAGAACTTTGAAAAATATGCAAGTGCTGCCAGCGGAGAAACTGCAAGTGCCGCACCAAAGATTTAATATCACTCTGGCATGGAGAAGAAATTTTTTTCTTTTTCTAATGTATTTTTGTATTTTGAGCTAAACTATATTTTGCGCCCTGTTTTTTATACCAAAACTAAACTATAATTCATGACTCCAGGTTTAAACAAAGCAGTCATCTTTTCTTTTTTTTTTATTATGCCTTACTTCTTAACGGCACAAAAATCTATTGCAGGCAAAATAATTTCTCTTGATTCAAAGCCTGTTCCGGGGACGAATATTTTATTGCTTAATTCTGTTGATTCTTCTTTGATTAAGGGCACTATTACAAATAATGAAGGAAAATTTTTTTTTCAAAATATTGCAGAAGGAAAGTATCTGATAAGCTGCAGCTATATTGGTTTTAAAACAATGTATTTATCTGAAATAAATTTATCTATAAAAAATTCGCCTCTAGATATTGGTACTATTGCCTTAAAAACCGAAACGGTAAATTTAAAAACTGTAAGCGTTGTAACTAAGAAACCATTATTTGAGCAAAAAATTGATCGAATGGTTGTTAATGTTAAGAATAGCATTACAAGCGTTGGCGGTACTGTTATTGATGTGTTGCAAAAGTCGCCAGGTGTTACTGTAAATAAGCAAGCCGGCACAATAAGTATGAATGGTAAAAATGGTGTAATGATAATGATAAATGGGAAAATAAATTACATGCCACCCGAAGCGATAGTACAAATGCTGAGTGGAATGAGCGCTAATAATGTTGAAAAAATTGAATTGATTACTACTCCACCGGCTAAGTATGACGCCTCAGGCAATGCAGGCTATATTAATATTGTTCTTCTTGACAATCCTGATATTGGATTTAATGGCTCTTATTCTATTACTATTGCAGCATTTTATGGTACAGCACCGGCAGCTAATTTCAATTTTAATTATCGTACTAAAAAAGCAAATCTGTACGGTTCATATTCATTTTTGCAAAGTTCAAAAATTTTTACAAGAACAATTGATAATTATCGAAAAGTAATTTTTCAGGGGAACTCTACAGAAACCAATTCCCTAAGCAATCGTGATCCCGTGCAGCTTAACCATAACATAAGAATTGGATACGATTATCAGTTAAGTAAAAAAACAACACTTGGATTACTTACTTCGGCATACAGTACTAAATGGACAATGAATGCCATTAATAATATTTATAAACAGGTAAATAAAATTCCTGATACAAGTATTAAAGTTAATAATGACGAAATTAATCACTGGAAAAACTGGATGGGCAACATCAACCTGCAACATAATATAAACAGTGATGAAGAAATTACTTTTAATATGGACTATCTATATTATGATGATGATAACCCGAATAATTACTATAATCAATATTACAATTCTAATAATCAGTTATTGGGCTCGGAAAATACAAGGAGTACTAAAAAAACAGTTATAAAAATTTTACCAACTCAACTTGATTATAAAAGGAAGTTAAATGCAAATGCCGATATAGAAATAGGAATTAAAACAGTTACTTCAAAATTTACTAATGATGTAAGGGTAGAGAGTTTAATACAATCAACATGGAAGGCTGACAGCAGCTTCACTGCCAAATATTTTTTGAAAGAAAATATTTCTGCTGCGTATGCATCTGTAAAAATTATCGCCGATGAAAAAAACAATATTAAAGCCGGTTTGCGGTATGAATACACAAATTCTAACTTACATACCGAAGCACAAAAAAATATCGTTGATAAAAAATATGGTAAACTTTTCCCTACATTTTATATTTCACACAAATTTAATGATGCTAATAGTCTAAACTTCAGTTATAACCGGCGCATTAACCGACCTGCATTCACTGACTTAGCTCCCTTTACCATTTTTCTTGACCCCTATACTTTCATAACGGGCAATTCTGCTCTACAGCCATCTATTGCTGATGCTGTAAAAGCAGACTACGTTTTTAAGAAGACGATTTTTTCTTTAGGCTACACGTTTGAATCCAATTCAATTGCAGCATTTCAAACAGAGGTGGATATTACAAGTAATAAACAATATATTACTTCCAAAAATTTAAAAAGTACACAAACCATTAATGCATCTTTTTCTCTGCCCTTAACGGTTACAAATTGGTGGTTTTCCCAGTTAAACGTGAATAGTACTTGGCAAAAAATAGATGCTGATTATAAACAAAAACCACTAAGCATAACAAATTTTAACTACAATATATCAGGCTTCCAAAGCTTTACGCTCCCCAAAAATTTTGCTATAGAATTATCAGGATTTTATCAATCTCCCGGTTTATTTGGTGCATCACTTGCCAAGGCCTATGGACAGCTAAATGCAGGAATACAAAAAAAGTTTATCAGAAATAACAGCAGTCTAAAATTTGGAGTTGATGATATTTTTTCAACTATGAAATGGAGATGGACCTTTGATTTGCCAAAAGAAAATTTTTATACCAACACGAATATTCAATTAAGCCGGAGAATATTCAAGCTTACTTACAGTAAAAATTTTGGCAATAAAGCGCTTAAAGATAAAAGAACTAGAATAACCGCATCTGAAGAAGAAAGGTTGAGAGTGAAGTGAAATCTGGAGTAAATTTATAATTATAGATTCTAAAACAGACCATACAACTGGGCATCTATTTGGTTGATAATTTTACCGAGATCTTCTTCATTCTCGGCAAACTTATTTTTATCAGCATCAATAATTAACAGCGGACCTTCTTTGTAGGTGCCTATCCATTTATTATAAAACTCGTTCAGCTTTTTTAAATAATCCAGGCGGATATTTTCTTCATATTCTCTGCCACGCTTTTGTATTTGCGCAACCAATGTAGGCACCGATCCATTTAGATAAATTAAAAGATCCGGCGGCTGCACCATGCTCTTAAGTGTTTCAAAAAAAGAGTAGTAGTTATCAAAATCTCTTTTTGCCATCAAGCCCATATCATGAAGGTTGGGTGCAAAAATATTGGCATCCTCATAAATCGTTCTGTCTTGTATCACGGTTTCGGTGCCGCGATGAATTTCGAGTAATTGGGTTAAGCGACTGTTTAAAAAATATCTCTGCAGATTAAAACTCCAGCGAGGCATCTCATCGTAAAAATCGTTGAGGTATGGGTTATGATCAACATCTTCAAACTGCGGGATCCATTTATAATGCTTGCTTAGTAACTCCGTTAAGGTTGTTTTTCCGGCGCCAATATTCCCGGCTATTGCAATGTGTTTTGGTTTTTTAGCTTTTGCCATAGCCTATCCTAAGGAATTTTTTATTATATTAATTAATGTTTAAATCCGGCTAAAAGTAGAGAATAAAAACTAATCTGGAATTATTAATATCAATATTTAAAAATAATTAAGGCCTATAGCTTCTCTCACTAATTTAATTGTAACTTCTGCACTCCTTATTGCCTTTTCTGCACCCTGCTGCATTACTTTTTGTAAATATTTTTCATCCTGCAAAATGCTGTTCACCTTTTCACGAATAGGAGAAATAAAACTCACCATATCTTCTGCTAATTGTTTCTTCATATCGCCATAGCGGATGTTGCAATTGTTATATTCATCTTCATATTTTTTTATCACATCTTTTTCTGAAACAAGTTTCATCAATAAAAAAATATTTTCGATATAAGGAGGTTTTGTTGAATTGTTCTCTGTTGGCCCACTGTCAGTCTTTGCCTTCATCACTTTTTTTCTTATCAATTCATCATCATCAGCTAAATACAAAGTAGCCATTTGATTTTCACTCTTGCTCATTTTCCCTTCCCCATCCAGGGAGGGAACTTTTATAAGTTGGCTGTTGAAATTAAAAGCAACCGGTTCAGGAAATACTTCGCCATATCGGTGATTAAAACGGTTTGCAAAAGTGCGTGCCATCTCAAGATGTTGCTCCTGGTCTTTACCTACAGGCACATATTTAGCACGGTGTAAAAGAATATCCGCTGATTGCAAAACAGGATAAGTAAGCAAACCTGCATTTACATTTTCCGGGTGCATGCGAACCTTATCTTTAAAAGTTACCGTTTTTTCCAACTCTCCTTTGTACGCCATCATGTTTAAATACAAATACAATTCGGCTGTTTGGTGCACATGGCTTTGGCAATACAAAGCAACTTTATCAGGATCTAATCCGCAGGCAATGTTTTCTGCTAAAACACGGTGCACATTAGCTTTAAGCTCTTTGGTATCGGGATGGGTTGTTAACGAATGCAGATCCGCAACCATAAAAAAACATTGGTAATCATCCTGCATCTTTACATAATTACGAATAGCGCCAAAGTAATTCCCAAGGTGAAGAAAACCTGTCGGCCTTATGCCACTCATTACTATTTCTTTTTTTTTATCCATAGTGCCGCGAAGATAATTCTTCTGTATGTGGTTTGTAATGTATAGTTTATTACAAGTTAAAAAAACTTGCAATTTCTTAATACATTTGTTTTCTTTTAAAATAATAAAATCACACTACACAAACTCATCACTAATAACTCATAACTATGCCATACAATTTATTAAAAGGAAAAAAAGGGATCATCTTCGGGGCACTGGACGAAAAGTCGATAGCCTGGAAAACAGCGCTGGCATGCCATGCAGAAGGTGCAGAAATAATGCTGACCAATGCGCCCATTGCTATGCGTATGGGAGAAATAAATAAGCTGGCAGAAAAAATAAATGCACCCGTGATCCCCTGTGATGTAACAAGCAATGATGATATCCTTAACCTTCTCACAAAAGCAAAAGAACATTTTGGCGGCGGCGTTGATTTTATTTTGCATTCAATTGGTATGAGTATGAATGTGCGCAAGGGAAAACATTACACTGAAATTGATTATGTCTTCAATCAAAAATCTTTAGATATATCCGCAACAAGCCTTCACCGCTTGCTGGCAACAGCAATGAAACTGGACGCCATTAACGAATGGGGGAGTGTTGTAGCCCTTACTTACATTGCGTCGCAGCGTGTGTTTCCTGATTACAACGAGATGGCTGATGCCAAGGCTTTGCTGGAAAGTATTACACGCAGTTTTGGTTATCATTATGCTGTAAAAAAACATGTAAGGGTAAATACTGTTTCACAATCACCTACACGTACAACTGCAGGCAGCGGCGTAAAAGGCTTTGATGGATTTATTAATTATGCTGAAAAGATGAGCCCGCTGGGCAATGCTTCTGCAGAAGATTGCGCAAACTATTGCGTTACACTTTTCAGCGATTATACCCGTATGGTTACCATGCAAAATCTTTTTCACGACGGCGGATTTTCCTTTACCGGCGTGACACAGGAAGTGATTGAGCAAATGGAAAAATAGTTGTAGAAGAACGTTATAACGAGGAGCATCAAGGTTTTGAGTATTGGCTTTGTCCCGATATTTTCGGGATGGCTATCCCCTGAGAAAAGGATAAAATGTTGGGGCTCTGATCATATGTAATTCTAATCTACTTCAGTCCCCGCTATTCATTACAAATCCTGCGCAAAACCCTTGCGCAAAACCTTCACCGGTTTTTCCATTTTTATCGGGCAGCCTTTGGTCAGTTATTCAAAGCATTATGCATTGATATATTCAAATTACTTAGATTTAGAAGTTACAAACCAAAAAGTATGGAAACTCTAAATAAAACAAATCAACTTATAGCAAAACTTCTTGAAATGTTTAAAGAAGAAAACGAAGAATTCTTAAACTATGCAATTCCAAAAATATTTTCTAAAAAATTAGGGTCACTGATGCTAATAAGGGAAGATATTTTGCTAGCAAAATCTGCAATCAATAAACTTATTGGAATTAAGAAACAAAGACAACAAGGTTCAACACAACAACCAGATGAAATTTTAGAATCAAGCTTGTGGTATTCGACAATAGTTCAATATAGTCGCTGCTTTAATCAAAATAAAGCCGGCAACTCAAATCTTGAAGTAAATGATATTTTTACTTTACCTGCTGACCAAGCAATCAAAGACACACATGATGAATTAATGGATTTAAGAGGTAGTTATATAGGACATCGTGACGATACAGAATATGAACAAGTGGTTGTAGTAATGCAAATTCCAAAAGCTGGTGGTAATGATGACAAGATTGGCTTCAAAATTAAAACTGCAAAAACATTTAGTCCTTCCATTGGCAGCTTAAATAAATATGTACACCTTTATGATTTTTTACTTCCTAAGATTGATGAAAAGATTCAGAAACAGACTGATAAGACAAGAGATACACTTTTTAAAAACTTAGAGTCTTCCGAAATCAATTCTTTATTAATCAGATGATGCAAATTATTATTTATCAACAGGCTGGAAATGTTCTGCAGTATAGCCAGCAAAGTCTGTATGTAAAGGGTTTCTCAACCATCCAAGTATTCCATTTGATGTTTTGATTTTAACCCAAAAAAAATATTCGCTCATACTGTTGATTATTTTTCCTTCAATATTATTACAACCTTCATATGCTCTTTCACCCAATTTCATTTTTTCTTCATCAAAAGTACAGTTAATATATGTTTCCTTGTCATTATGAATTATATTAAAATTACCTTCCCATTCGGGTAAAAGAAAATATATCAAATCCCCAATTTTAAAATTTTCTTGTTTACAATCCTTAAAATCATTAGGAACAACTTTTGAAATTCTCG
>JBKJSX010000166.1:0-4065 GCA_046594375.1 Chitinophagaceae bacterium | reverse complement strand
GGGGCGGGGCGGATGGACATGGTACACGGGCTCCGCAGGCTGGATGTATCAGCTGATACTCGATTCGTTTATTGGGCTAAAAAAGGAAGGTGACACATTGCAGTTCGCTCCATGCATACCAACTGATTGGGAAAACTTCGAAGTTTATTATCGCTTTGTTGATACTACCTACCATATTCTTTTTCACCAGGTAACTAATGAACAGGAAAGTGCAATGGAAATATTTATAGATAATAAAAAATTAGAGAAGCCGGTTATTCCTTTAATAAATGATAAGGTTACTCATGAAGTGAGAATTGAATTAGTTTCCAAACAGGGTAACAAATAGAACCCTTATTTTACTTATGTGAACAACAAAGCTGGATTTTCTGCCAACTAAATTTATTATTAATTCTTGCAGCATTTATTAAATAGTATCGTATTTATAGAAAGAATATTACCAGTTAGATATTGCAAAGCATTTCGTCTCAGTTAAAAAGATTCAGTATCCTGAACATTACTATAACTTAGCTTTAAGAACAAGACAGGTTTGGAAAATATAAATCACATTGTAAATGGCTGTATTAATAAGGAGCCTAAATATCAAAGGCTTCTTTATGACCGTTATCGTGGCTTTGCTTCTAAAGTGGTTTTTCGCTACATCTACAGATATGAAAAAGCCATTGATGTGGTTACGGATGGTTTTATAAAAGCCTTCAACCATTTCGATCAATTTAAAAAAAGTAAGGATGTAGATTTAGAAAAATTGCTAATGGGATGGCTAAAGAGAATTATGATCAATTGCTCCATTGATGAGTTAAGACGGAATCATATGCTTCCTGAAATTGGTGGAATACCGGAAGATGTGTGGGGAATAAGCGATAGACATTATGATGCTGATCAACTATTGCTATATAAAGACCTCATCACGCTGATAAAGCAATTGCCACCTAGTTACCAGATCGTTTTTAATTTATATGTTTTGGATGGATATGCACACACCCAGATTGCCGACATACTTAAAATATCCATAAGCACATCAAGATCGAGCCTTTCAAGAGCAAGAGCATTTTTGCAAAACATGATCAAAAAAATGGAGGAAGAAAAAGTATGCAGGATTTAGGACCTGATATGGAAGAATTATTTCGCAGGGCATCAGAGAATTATCCTTTGAAGCAAGGTGAAGACAAGTGGCATGAGATCGCTTCAAAAATTAATGGTAAGCCTTCACCCTCCCAACTAAACAAACGGCAAACCCGCTATAGAAAATATTATGTCATTCCCTTGTTGTTATTGTTGTTCGTAAACCTGGACTTTTTCTTTATCCGCCAGTTTCCAAAACAAAATTTTAATGTTCAAAAATTACATGAAAATGAAATGAAGGAGGTTACTCACCCTTCAAAAATAAATAAATCATTAGCCTACAAAATTTCCGAAGAGGGAGCTAATACAAACAACTCAAAAGTTAGTAAAGATCGTTTCAATAGAGTGCCATACGGCTCCATAAACACAAAAATTGTGCAGCAGGTTATCGGCAAAACAAGCGACCCATACAGTGAGAAAATAAAAAACGTTCAATCAGTTAATCAGCCAATTAATTTAGCGGATGATTTTGAGTTGAACAAAAGTTTGGATAGAAGAGCGCCGCAGGTAATAAATAGTGCAGAACTTAATTCAATGTTTGAAATCAACAACTTTCCCCATTCCGATATCAATTTATTAGACACGAGCAGTAGGTTAACACAATTTATTTCTTCAACATCTAATACAGCAGAAAAAAAAGTAACTAAGAAAATTTCAATGCATGGACTCTATTATGGTTTATTACTGGGTGCTGAAGTGAATACCGTAAAAAACCAGGATATGAATAAAGTTGGTTTGGATATTGGATTAATAGGCGGCTATCGCTTTAGCAAGCATCTTTCTGCAGAAACAGGTTTATTGTTTTCGCAAAAATATTATACAACTTCAGGAAAATATTTTAGCTTGAAAGAGATTGGGGCTATGATGCCTGCGGCTATGAAAGTGATAGAAGTGAACGGAGCCAGCAAGGTGGTGGAAATTCCTGTTCATTTGCTTTATGATTTTTCTAGTAAACTTGATCACCGCTATTTTTTTTCAGCCGGATTTTCATCATACATTTTAACAACAGAAAGCAACCGGTATCATACTTCTTTAAATGGAGCCGAATACATGATGTATGGAACCTATAAAAACAACAGGAGTTATTTTGCCGCCTCCCTTGACCTTGCGATTGGATATGAGAAAAATATTGGAAAGAAAAGTAATATCCGTTTTCAACCTTATGTACAACTTCCTGTAAAAGGCATTGGAGTAGGAAATTTAAAAGTAACGAGTGCTGGTGTTCACATTGCCATTACACGGTCAGCACAATAGCCAAAATGGATAGACTTTAGTGATAACAGTTTTTTTGCTGAACGGGTAACTCTTGCTCATGCATTAAAGAAGTAAATTAATCATTTCCGAAAAGCTTACGCTGGAAGTATGGGGGGTGCAGCATCATTTTTTTGATGTATTCATTCATCACAAAAAACAAATATTATGAAACACAACAAACAGTGTATGGCAATGGCAGCCATCTTTTCTTTTTTTCTTAGATGATGGCATTCCGGAGATGGCCTCTGGATTCAATCGCTTATTACAGCCAAAGATAAATTTGCAAACCCGAAATACCCCGACAAAGTTTTTGACGAAGGCGTTGATATAAATAAATTCAGACAATTATAAGTTATTCAACATCGATTTTAAAACCAATGCCTTATCATTTAATTTTTGCTATACAATCAGATTCAATTTTGAGGCGAATGATTTGTATAAAATTTTTAATGGGGTTGCAACATTTATTGTAAGATCACGTATATCATTAAGAGAGGAGCTACATAAACTTTCTAATTCAACAACACCATCATATGATCTAGTCTAAAAACTTCATTCCCAACAATTTTTAAATGTTCATAAATTAAAAACAAAAAATCATGAAAAAATTATTCAGAATTTGTTGCTTTTCGGGGTTAATGCTGGCTGCGGCAAGCTGCCAAAAAGAAGCCACTATTACCAACAGGCAAGCACTCCAATTGCAAGCCGATGGGGCAAATGGCCGAGATGAAGCTAATGTTACTATGAGCTTTACTGTAACGGTTAAAAATGTATCAACAAAAGGATTAGTAGCTACTCCTAGGGCCATGGGAACTGTTCCTCTGTCTCCGGGTGCGTGGGCAATCTTCAACGGAAACGATCCTATGTTTACTGAAGGCCAATTGGCAGACCTGGGAACCGAACAAATTGCTGAAGATGGTGAAGCAGGCAATAAGGATGCATCAATGGGAGCATTATCAAGGGTACGGGCTCATGGCATATTCCAGGGTCCTTTATTTGCAGGGCAAAGTGCGCAGTTTTCTTTCAAAGCACATCCGGGTGAAAGATTGCAGTTTGAAACCATGTTTGTTCAATCCAATGACTGGTTTTTTGGTTTTAGCGGCAAAAAAGGTTTGCAACTTTTTAATGGAAACACTCCTGTTACAGGTGATGTAACATCAGCATTAGATCTCTACGATGCCGGTACAGAGGCAGATACAGCTCCCGGTACAGGTCCGGATCAAAAACCTGTACAGGCAACCGATAACCAGGGTTCCACCGAAAGTGTAATAATTACTGAGGCAAGGGTGCGTCATCCAGGATTCACTATACCTGCCACTAATCAGGTCATCAGAGTCACAATTACTGCAAATTAAATTTAGCGTATAGCTTTTCCAGATTTCAGGCTACTCCGCATGAAATTTCATTCTTACAAGCAACGTCTCCAGCAAGGGAACGGTGCTTGTAAGAATTTGTGTACGGGCGAGGTCTTCGTTGTATGGCTTTTGTTTGATAGCAGGAGACTCCGCTTTGGAAGAATAAAACTAGTGATCAACTTTTTTTGTTTTTAAATAACAAAATCCTGTTATGCTCTTAAAAAAACTTCTTCAATTTATTTTAATTAGTTCATTTGTGTATTGATGATGGGAAATGGATTGAAATTAACTGCCAGCACAGAATTAATTTTTTTGGTTGTTGAATTTATGAGTT
>JBKJSX010000010.1:0-5789 GCA_046594375.1 Chitinophagaceae bacterium | reverse complement strand
TAGGCAGATGGGTTGGTTCTATTGCCGCTTTTGAGTTGAAACCCGCAACTAAAAAGCTGCTAACATTTATTGTCCCGTTAATTGCCTTCGCAATTGTATTGGCTGTTAATGCTATTTCAAAACATGATATAACTGTTTTATACTATTACATTGTATGCGTTATTGTTCAGATCGGGGCTTTCTATGTTAGTAATAATAAACCTGCACGCACTCTTTTAATTTTTGGATTGCTGGGAATGATATCAATGCTTATAGGAATATTTTCAACCGGAACAACTGCCATATATGCATTTTTAAGTGGTGGATTATTCTGCTCTATTATGTGGCCTTGTATCTTTACATTATCAATAGCCGGATTGGGAAAATATACAACACAGGGAGCTGCATTTTTAATTATGATGATTTTAGGAGGCGGAATTATTCCTCCTATCCAGGGAAAATTAGCAGATTATCTTCAATCGAAAAGTAGTGTTGTTGGTTATGGAATACATTTTTCATATTGGGTTGCTGTAGTTTGTTTTGCATACATTGCCCTGTTTGCATTTATTGTAAAAGGTATTTTAAGAAAACAGGGAGTTGACTATGATACACCGGCTGAAGTGGAGACATCTCCTGAGGGATCACTGGAAGCTTAAAAACATTTTAAATTAATTTCTGATGGATATTTCAAATGAGTTAGCGATAGGAATTGATATTGGCGGCACCAACACAAAATATGGTATTGTAAATCATCGTGGAGAAATTATACAACAGGGAGACATACCAACTGACCAGTATCCTACAATTGAATTATTTATTGATGCATTGTACAAAACTTTACAACCGGTTATAAAGTCGGTGAAAAAAAGAAATATTCAAGGTATAGGCATAGGCGCTCCAAATGGTAATTATTATAACGGCACAATTGAATATGCACCTAATTTAAAGTGGAGAGGCATTATTCCTTTAGCAAAAATGATGAGTGATAAGTTTGGGTTGCCTGCCGCTTTAACCAATGATGCCAATGCTGCTGCAGTAGGAGAAATGACATATGGGGCAGCAAGAGGAATGAAGGATTTTATTATGATAACGCTTGGAACAGGCGTTGGCAGTGGCATTGTAGCAAATGGTCAATTAATTTTAGGGCATGATGGATTTGCCGGAGAACTTGGCCACACTATTATTGTACCTGGCGGAAGATTACACGAAGGTACTGGCATGCATGGTTCCTTGGAAGTGTATGCGTCTGCAACAGGCGTTGCTAAAACTGCTGTAGAAATGCTTGAAGAAAATAAAAAAGAAAAAAGCTTACTTAGAAATACATCTGGTAAAATAACCAGTAAAACAGTTTATGAATGTGCTATGAAAGGTGATGCTGTTGCTAAAAGAGTGTATGATTTTACCGGTAAAATATTAGGACAAGCATTGGCTAATTTTGTTATGTTCTCATCACCCGAGGCTATCATTTTATTTGGGGGCTTAACAAATGCCGGAGACATGATAATAGATCCTACTCGTGAGAACATGGAAAAAAATCTTCTTCCAATTTTTCAAAATAAAGTAAAATTAATTTTTAGTGAGCTGAAAGAATCAGATGCTGCCATTTTAGGGGCAAGTGCTTTGGTGTGGGATATAAAATCTGAACCACAGGGGCATGCATTGTAACATTCGACTAAACTCTCAACTTCCAAAAAAGATATACATAAAGCTGCATATTTAAACATCAGCCTTTGTTATTAGTATCAGACATACTATTGTATTTACTTTATCTTCAACACAGGGCGAAGTTTATATCCTCCACCTTCTAATTTTATTGATAAGGCAGCATCAAAATCAATAAGTAAAGTCTCTAGAGTTGCGTTTAATTTTTTACCTACTTTAATTTTTAATCCTGACTCACTTCCGCTTGGTATAGTTAAAGGAAATAATACACCTCCCACTACTATTGTGTTGTTGGAGCCTAAAATTAACCTGATCTCTTTTATCGTACCAGTCTGTACTGTGCCAGTTGCCAATAAAGTATCCACACCGTTTTGAAGTCCTAATAAATTATAGATTGCGGCATTTGTATTAAGCGTTATCCATCCTATTGAATCATCTCTAAAATTTACTCTTACTTCTTTTATATCGACATTTACCCTGTCAAATGCAGCTGGTGCATCTGTTAACCTTACCTGTAGATTTGATGTGCCGGAAGTGTTATCCTTTTTACACGAGAAAAATGAGAGCGTGCCTGCTAATAGCACAAAGCATAGCATTAGATGTTTTGTTTTCATGGTTATGAGGTTTTTTTTAACACTATGGGGAAAAAATCGTGCCAACGAAAAACCTATAGCACACTTTTTATTTTTTTTGGATAAGGAACACTGCAGGCACAGACCTTTGCGTTTTATCTGAAACTTTTATTGTTTCCTTTCCGTTTACCAAAAGGCAACTGCTGCCGCCACCGTCAAGATTCAACGCTTCAATACAACCAAGGTCTTTAAATAATTGTGCTTCCTGAGTTAGTGTTGCTCCACCACCTGATTCACTTCTGCCTTCTATTACTAAAATAATAAGCTTGTTGTCCCTTGTATAACCCATAGCAGTGCGGGGATGCTTATCATAAATGGCTTTACCCATAAACATCCCCTCCTCTTGATTGGTAATTTGAATTTCTCCATTTTGCAAAAGCATTGGCCCTCCGCCAACTGCTGTATTCATCTTCCACTTTTTAAACGTTTTTAAATACCATTTTCTTTCTGCAGCATTACTTTTTTGCAAAGTAAATTGGGAAAGCTCACAACATACAACATGTGCATCCCTTGGTTTAATTACTGTTTCTGATGATCTTGCATATCGTAAAGAAGAATCTGTATATGTCCATGCAACATCCGGATTTCTATTTTTAGTAATTCCTATAGCACTTCTAAAAGGTATTTTGGTGAGGGATGAATCTATACCTGTATTTTTTAATGATGCAGAATTATACGATATAAGTTTGCCATCTTTTATTACAAGATTTAAACTTTTGTTTTTATCAAAACTAAAAAAAGAAGAATTTACAACTATAAGCGGCTGATTATTCTTTTGATAAAACTGCGAAGGTGTAAACCTTCTTTTATAAGTTGTATCTGTTGTAAAATTCAAATGTTTGTCTTTAAGATCAGCAATAACATAGAAGGCACGAAATGCTCCGGTATCTATTTGTTCAGTTGTAAAATAAACGTGAACTGATGAGGGTAATGGATGAAAAAGAGAATCAACATTTTGCCATTTAAGTTGGGAATAAGAAAAATGATAAATTAAAAAAAACAGAATTAGAAGAAGCGTTTTTACGAATAAGAATTTATTCACCATTAAGATTTTATGAAAATGCTTAGTTGCATTAATCGATGCAAACACGAATTATTTTTTAGATAAGAACTGAAAACTTTTCTTCCATCCATTTATTTCTACCATAACCTGCAATAACATGCTTATCTGAATGATAGGATGAGCGAACCAATGGACCGCTTTCTACATAATCAAATCCAAGCTGGTAACCAATTTCGCGATATTCTGCAAATTCATCAGGGTGAACAAAGCGATCAACATCCAAATGCTTTTTTGAAGGCTGAAGATATTGCCCTATTGTAATTACATCAACATTACTGTCTATAAGATCATGCATTGTTTGAATTACTTCTTTTTTTGTTTCTCCTAGCCCAAGCATAATTCCGCTTTTTGTACGCATACCTCCTTCTTTTAAAATGCGAAGTGTTTGCATGCTGCGCCAATATTTTGCCTGTATCCTTACTCTCTTAGTTAAACGCTCAACTGTTTCAATGTTATGGCTAACCACTTCAGGTACTGCATCTATTATGCGTTGTATATTTTCTTTCTCTGCTTTAAAATCAGGGATCAAAGTTTCTAATGTTGTAAACGGGTTTAAAGATTTTATTGCTTTGATTGTGTTGTACCAAACTATTGATCCGCCATCTTTAATTTCATCTCTATCCACCGAAGTAACAACCGCATGTTTCACTTTCATTAAATGAATTGCTTCAGCAACTCTTTGCGGCTCGTCCCAATCTACAGGTAATGGCCTACCTGTTGCTACTGCGCAAAAGCCACAACTTCTTGTACAGATGTTTCCAAGGATCATGAACGTAGCAGTACCCTCACCCCAGCATTCGCCCATGTTCGGGCAGTTACCACTTTCACAGATTGTATGAAGTTTATGGGTGTCAACTAAATTTCTTACGTGTTTATATTCCTCTCCAATGGGCAACTTTACCCTAAGCCAGTTTGGCTTTTTATTTCCGTTAGCTATCGGGATTGGTTCAATTGGTTCTGTTAATAAATCCTGCATTTATTTTTTATTGCTGAGTAAATTATCACCAGTAAATTTTGAGAGAATTACCGGCACTGAAATTATTTTCTTCTACCAAATAATATTGAGACATACCCAGTAAAGAAAAATTGTCTTTTTGTTTCATGTACCAGTAATGGAACTTTTTTTGAATAATAATCTGCAGAAATACCAACTTCAATGGCAGATACAATTTCATTATAACTTCCATAATCAAATCGCAGTGCAGTTTTTAGATATGCGCCAGGGTTTACTGTAATATCACTCCAGCCTTTGCTAAAACCCGGGCCACCGCTAATCCCTGATGGATCTAAAAATTTAGCACTGTCTGCAGATTCATATTTTATATAGTTATTGGTACCACCAAGTTGTACATAATACGGACGAACTAAACCAATACTAATTCCCCCTCCATAATTTCCGGTTATGCTTACGCCATTTTTATTTGATTTATTGCCAAACAGAATTTGTTGCTGTACACCTAACTTAACAGGATAGAAAAAATTTTGTTTGCCAAAACTAAATGGAGTACTAAAGGCGAACAGATTACTTTGCTTTGTTTCCCTTGTACTTTTATATTCAGATATTTCAAGTTGATAAAGTATTCCCTTTTTTACTGTGTTTAATCTTCCGAATTCTACAAATGCCCCATATCCATTGTTTATAAGTTTGCCGCCAAATATAGTATGCTTCTTATATGCAATTACGCCTTCTTCTTCCTGCCTGATAAGTGCATCGATCCTCTTACGGTTTTGATCACGCTTTTCTTTTTTATTTTGTTTTTGTGCAAATGATGAGGAGACGATAACCAATGATAGAATTATGAAAAATAGTTTTCGCATGTACAATGTTTTGAAGTTTTACAGTGTAAATTTATGCAAAAATACACTATGACAGCTTCAATAATATACGATGGCGATCTGCGTTGCAGGGCTACACATTTACAAAGCGGAACGGTGACAGAGACGGATGCACCCACTGATAACAGGGGCAGAGGCGAAAAATTTTCTCCTACTGATACGCTCTGTGTTGCACTGGCTTCGTGCCTTATAACAACTATCGCGTTAAAAGCAATGGACATGAATATTGAATTAAGGGATACCAAAATTGACATAACAAAACATATGTTAAAAGATCCGCGTAGGGTAGCACAAATTGATATTACCGTACATTTTCCATCATTGCAATTGAATGAGGAGCAAAGATCAGTTTTAGAAACAACAGGAAATAATTGCCCTGTTGCAAAAAGTCTGCACCCTGATTTGAAAACGAATATTGTTTATAATTGGTGATAATGAATCAACAATGGTCAATCGGTACTAAATCAACCTGACTTAATACCCCTAGGTACAGCTATGCGCCTTTTAACAATGCATTACCTATAGCACAATCCAGGCAGCGCTTGTTATTGCAGTATTCATTTTTTAGCTGGATATATGCCTGGGAATCAAATGCATTTTTATTAGTAAACTTCAGC
>JBKJSX010000135.1:0-15054 GCA_046594375.1 Chitinophagaceae bacterium | reverse complement strand
AGTTCCTGTCTTTTTGCTTCAAACTGCTGTTGAATTTGTTGCTCAGCACCGCTAAGTTCCTGCACAGTTTTTTGAAGTTCAGTTCTCTTTACTTCTTTTAAGCTTTGGTTCATTGTGGCAGAATCTTTATAAAACTTTGCAACAGCTTCATTAAAATTATTTTGCTTATCCTGTGCATTTTGATATAATGACTGCTGGTATTGGTTTAAAGCTGTATCCACTTTCGCAGCCTCCGGCATTAAAACAATAATTTCATCTGCACTTATGTAGCCGATCTTAATCTGGGCATTAGTACTGTTTGATAATCCAAAGATTCCCAATGTCATCAATCCGAGTGTAATAAAATTTTTCATTTTTCTTTTTTGTTATTTATTTATAGTGTTTAAAATGTTTAATTAGGCTGCATCCGTTTTGCTGTTTTACAATTGTTTAACAAGATGCAATCACTGTAAGATGATTATTTAACCCCCAGTTCTCTCAGCACATCATCGCTCTTGTCTAATTTTGGGTCGGCAAAGATAACGGTAATCCCTTCACTTTTATCCAGAATAAAATCATAAGATTTTGCAATGGCTAATCTTTGAACAGCGTTATAAACTTTATCCTGAATGGGCTTGATAAGCTCCTGCCTTTTTTTAAAAATATCGCCTTCATATCCATATCTCTTTTTTTGAAGATCCCTTAATTCTTTTTCTTTATTAAACAATTCATCTTCTCTTTTTTTCTTTAACTCATCACTAAGCATTACCTGCTCTGCATCAAAATCTTTATCCATCTTATCAAGATCAGCAGATTTTTTATCTATCTCCTGTTGCCATTGTTCGCTGAACTGATCCAGTTTTTGTTGCGCCGTTTTATATTCAGGCATTTTTTGTAAAATGTATTTTGAATCAATAACGGCATATCGCTGGGCGCTGCAGGTAAAAATTACTGCAACCAACACTGCGGATAAAATCAGGTTCTTTATCATAATACAGTTTTAAAATTATTCTGCTTCCTGGCCGAGCATGAACGTGAATTTTGCAGCACTCTTCAATGGTTCACCAGCTCTTATCCTATCCAGCCCAATCCCATAATCAAACCCTAACAATCCAAACATTGGTAAAAAGAAGCGCATACCAACACCCACTGAACGGCGAAGCTTAAATGGATTGTAGTCCTTGAAAGAGTACCATCCGTTTGCTGCCTCAAAAAATCCAAGTCCGTATATGGTACTGCTTGCACTTGTACTAAATGGGTATCTTAACTCAAGGGTATATTTATTAAAAATAGGAAAATATCGAGATGCCGAACTTTTATCAGGATTAATTGTTGGATCAGAATTATCATATACAGGGTATCCCCTGTGAGCAATTATATCATATCCTAAAAGAGCAACACTATTACTAAGGCCTGCATCCCCTAACTGGAAGCGCTCAAATGGAGAGGTTTCAATTTTAGTATTATAGCGTCCGAGAAATCCGAATTTAGCCGCAGCTTTTAAAATGAATTGTTTATTTTTTTCTTCGCCACGTGCTTTGCCGATAGGCACATACCACTCTGCATTAAAACGCTCTTTATGAAACTCAACATATTTATACTTTTGAGTAGGATCGCTATACAAAGCAATATCTCTAAACAATGAATAAGGTGGCGTTAGCTGCACACTTAATGCAAAGTTAGAACCACTTGTTGGGAAGATAGGATTAGGGCCTGCAGAGCTGCGTGCCAATGTTACTTTAAAACTAACGTTGGATGAATTACCATTTGTAAGGCCCGGAAAAATATTATAATTCTTCAGTTTGTATTGCTGAACATTCAGTGAATATACAAGTGAGAAAAAATCATCAGGCCATTTTAATTGTTTACCTAAAGAAATCCCGAAGCCTGTTGTTTTTATATAAGAAGAATCTGCATAGTTACTTGAGTAGCGTCCTGTAAAGGGATCATAAGCGTTTGCATATTTGGTGTCGTAATAACTTACGGTAAAAGAATTTCTCTTTTTACCACCGAGCCAGGGCTCAGTAAAAGAAAAATTATAAGAACGATATGCCTTACCGTTGCTCTGTACCCTTAAACTAAGTTTTTGTCCATCTCCTGTTGGCAAAGGAGACCACGCCGTTTTTTTAAAAATATTATTGATAGAAAAGTTATTGAATGTAACGCCAAGTGTTCCGGTTAAACCTATGCCCCCACCAAAGCCTGCAGAGAGTTCTAATTGGTCAGAAGATTTTTCTTCAAGCCCCCAATTAATATCTACTGTTCCGTTATCAGCATTGGGTACAACACCCGGATTTATTTTTTCGGGATTAAAAAAACCTAACTGTGATAACTCTCTTTGTGTGCGAATTATATCTGCACGGCTGAATTTTTCACCGGGTATTGTTCTTAGTTCACGGCGGATTACATATTCTTTTGTTTTGTCATTACCGGAGATAGTTACATTTCCTATCGTTGCCTGCGGCCCTTCTACAATGCGGATCTCATGATCTATCGTGTCGTTATAAACTGCTGTTTCTACAGGATCTATTCTGAAAAATAAATAACCATCATCCATGTATAAACTGCTTATATCACCACCTTCCTGCGAAGCCTGTTTGCCTAATCTTTTATTAAGTGTTTCTGCATTATAAGTATCTCCTTTTTGAATGCCGAGGAATACAGTTAATAAGGAATCAGGGTATTTTGTATTTCCCCGCCAGGCAATATTTCCGAAAACGTATTTATGTCCTTCAGAAAGTTTTATTGCCAGGTTTAAATTTCCTTTGCTGTCAGTAATTGGCGTATCCTTTAATATCACTGCATCGCGATAACCAAGAGAATTATAAAAGTCAAGAATTTTATTTTTATCCTCTGCATATTTTTTATTATTAAATTTTGCAGACGCTAACTTAAAACGGACATAAGGATCAAGAAATTCTTTTGTTTTGGAGGGAGATAAATAACCATTCTGTTTTAGATAATCCTTAAAAGAAAGTTCATTGTCAATTTCAGAATAAGGATTAAGAACTTTAGCCGGATGCAGCGTTAGCCTGCTCATTTCTTTTGTTCCTTTCATCTGCTTTTTAAGCTTGGTGTCCGACACATTCTCATTGCCACCAAAAATGATCTCACTAACTTTTACCTTATTTTTCTTATCGACTATAAAAGTTAATAAAACAGAATTGGTAATTGAAGTATCCTTTTTTTCAACCACCTGAACATCGGTGTTTCTAAATCCCTTCTCCACAAAAAACTTCTTAATATTTTCTACGGCGGAGAGTTTCATGTTTTCTGTAACCACCCTTCCTTTTACCACACCAACTTTTGCATTAAGATCTTCCGATTCTGCTTTTTTTATTCCAACAAATTTAAAACTGGATAAACGTGGTCTTTCAGTGATACTAATTTCAACATAAAGGTTTTTACCTGTCAGCCTTGTGAAATATATTTCAACGTTTGAAATAAGATTCTGCTTCCACAAATTATTTATTGCCTTGCTGAATGCATCGGTACCTGGGATCATTACTTTATCGCCAATAGCCAGCCCTGAAATGGATACAATAAGATTCGCATCAAAAGATTGAGTGCCCGTAACCTTTATGTCTGCGATCGTGTATTCTTTGGGGGTTTTGGAATTGAAGATATTTTCAAGCTCCACATTTACTGATGTGGGAATGGTATCATTTCCTATTTGTGCGCTGGTGGTTTTGGTAAGTAAAACGATGACAACGACGAAAAAAATCCTGTAAATTTTGGGCATCAAAAATCAATTTATCAAGGAGGCAAGATAGGGGCAAAAAAATAAAAGTATTTGTTAAAACCCCAACCCCTAAAGGGGCTTTGAGCGTTTTTATCATAACAAAAAAATTAATTTTCGATTTTATTATGTATTTGTTCAGCTGTTTTGCCAAACCTGCGCTCTCTGAGCTGGTAATCAATAATGGCTTGGTACAAATTCTCTTTTCTGAAGTCGGGCCAAAGTGTGTCTGTAAAATATAATTCTGAATAGGCTAATTGATATAATAAAAAATTACTTATCCTGAATTCTCCACTTGTTCTTATCATTAATTCCGGATCAGGAAATTGTGCTGTGGTTAAATATTGTTGCAATATATCCTGTGAAATATCTTCCTCTTTTAGCTTATTGGTTTTTACATCAGCCACAATTTTTTTCACAGCATCTGTTAACTCCCAGCGGCTGCTGTAACTTAAAGCCATTATAAGATTGAGCCCGGTGTTATTATGAGTTTCTGCAATAGCCTCGCCTAATTCTTTTTTTGCTGAAGCGGGTAACATTTCAAAATTTCCAATAACATGTAACCGGATATTATTTTTATTCAGCGTGGGAACTTCCTGCCGTATTGTTTCAACAAGCAATTCCATTAATCCTGTTACTTCATCTTTTGGCCTGTCCCAGTTTTCGGTACTAAATGCATACAGGGTGAGATATTGAACTCCTAATTCCGCACATCCTTCAACAATATTGCGAACACTTTCCACTCCATGAAAATGACCGAAAAGCCTGTCGTGTCCTTTCTCTTTAGCCCATCTGCCATTGCCATCCATGATGATTGCAATGTGGCGTGGTAACTTTTCACTATCTATATCTTCCCTATAACTCATGAAGGTTAAAAAATTGAAGTCAGGCGTTTGCCTGACTTGTTACAAATGTAATAAAATTGTGTGAACCATAAGGGAAGCTTAAACGCATTAGGAGTTAAAATTATTCGCCTAAGATTTATAACTTTTCTAACCGATCTATTAATTTCACCGAATCATTATTCAAACGGTTGTTTCTAATTCTTAATTAATTTTCCTTTCACAATATCATTATCTTTTTGTGCCGAAAAAATATAAATTCCTGCGGGAAGGTTAGATAAATTAATACTGCTTGTATTTAATGCATCAGCAATCTTCTTTCCTTGCGGATCAAACACATTTATTATATCCATTACCAGCGGAGCACTGTTCTTTTTAAAATTAAAAATGCCCTTGGAAGGGATTGGATATATAACGATAGCATCATCGGGCAGAACAGCTAATGCAGCGGACATAACAACAGGTTTGCGTTCTGCATATATTTCGATGTTTGAAATATTGGCAAAACAAAAATTGTATTCCCGTAAATTAGTTACCTGCCAAAAAGTTCCTGCGGCTGCTGAAGAAACAGCAATTTTATACAGGGAAGAATCAAATGGAGAAACTTCGATCACAGGGGGCTGACCATTATTATCTTTGATACCAAATGCCCTTTGTACAGCCTCTGGAAATAAACAGGTGTTAGTATAACAGGCATTATTAATGCTAAAGTATATCTGGGTGATATTAGGAACGTAAAAATATTTCGGAAGACTTTTCAATGTATCTAAACGATAGTTTTCTGCTCTCTTTCCATAAAATGGGCTGCCTTTAAAAAAAGTATTTCCGTTAGTAGTTATAATGAGATTGGCTACCGACATAAACTTTGATGCTGCTGTGATTACATACAATCCTGCGGACGGAATTATAATATTTATATTGCTTGAATTATTTTCTCTTGATATTGTTTCATCTTTAATAACCAGCAAAGGTTTATCTACCGCTTCTACTGTAAAATTAATAAACCCTTTTGCCGGCATGTTGAAGGTGGGAATACAATTAATATTTATTGAACCGGCAGCAGGTGCATAAAAATAAAATTGATATCTACCCGGGTAATCATACCCATTGGTGTACCCGATGCCAACTTTAATTTTATCAAGCGGCTTAAGGCCTGCAGCCTTCATCTTACCAATAATATCAAGCGCCTTTTCAAATTTAAAATCAGTAACAGATGCAGCATATTTTGATACGTCTTCTAAAAAAATATTGTTTATCTCTTCATCGGTTATTGATGGTAAACTTCCATTGAGGTACGCTTTGCCGTTGGTTACATTATATTCTTTATAGAAATTACTTGCTACTGGAAATTTATTAACGATATCAAGAATGAGAAAATAACTGTTTACCAATTGCAGCTTATTTATTTTAGCGAGATACATACAAAGGTTGGCAGCTTTTGCAGATTTATTTTGATACGTTCTGCTATCAGCAATAAAATCATAATATAAAACAATGTAATGCAGGTAAGCTTTTAGTTGCTGCAATCTTTCCAAAACTTCAGTACCCGAAGTTTTTGATGCTTCAACCGCTTGGCTTAGCTCCTGCAAAAACAAGGGGATCTTGTATTTGTTATCTACACTAAAATCTCCTCCGCTTAAAATTTTTTCATCACCCCAATAATTTAATAATTGTTTTATGTGCACAGCAACATTTGCGGTAAACATGTTGCCTGTAAATTCATCTAAACTTTTTTCCATCGCAATATCATATTGCATGTAGCGGTTACCTGCAAACAAAAAAGGCAGCGATGCAAATTTTGCAGGAGATGCTTCTATCACAATTCCCTGACCATTCTTTTGTTTTATTCTTGCCAAAGTATTTTTATAATTATTGTAAGAAAAAATTGGTGTTTCACCTGTCCATTGCGGGATGTTCATGTAATCATACTCCGAAATATTTTGATGCCTGTTATACCACCGGTTCAATAAACCCCCCGGACTGGTTTCTGATTGAAACGCTGATGCCACTACCTGCACATCAATATTTTTATTGATAGTAATATTTGAAGAAGGAACATCTGCATGGCCGGAATAAGCATAACACTGAAAGTGACTTGAGGTTAGAGATGTATTAATTTTTGATGCTGTAAAATTTGCCAGTAAAAATTGTTGGTCACTTACTTTAGGATACGGCTCCCCTTTAAAATTGCCTTTGACACATCCCAAATTATCTGAAGAATTTCCCCAGGCCGATCCATCAGGAACTTCAATGCCGATGTATTGATTACCATAATTAAAATTGCGGTAACTGTTTTTATACAAGGTCGGGTTGCCTGCTATAACGTTTTTATAATAAGTAAAACGCTGTTCTATTGTTGATGCCCAATATTCCATTGCATTGGTGTTATTGATATCAGGAACTGATTGCGAGTTGGCTTTTCTTTCACCATTGTTGCAGGCGATATAACATCGATTTGCCTGCAGTCCTGAAAGATATTCTGTGTTTAAAATATCTCCGCGGTGGCCGCTGAACCTGTAGCCACCACTCATATTATTTCGTCGTTGGTACTGCGACCACTCGTGGCCATTCTTACCAAAATAGCTATCTCCGAAAGATTCATCCTGGTCCATAGTCCATTTATTATAACCACCGCTTATAAACCAATTATTGTATTTGTATTTTTGAACAACTGTTGTGTTTTGCTGTTTATAGGGCGAAGTAAGCGTTGGTATTTTTTCCCAAAGCGATCCTGGTAAATAGAATCTAAATCCTAATTCATACAAATAATTATAAATGCCAAAGCAAAGTCCTGCATCCTGCGCAGCAGAAAATTTTATAAGATTACCATTGCATTCAATTTTGCACGACTGATTATTTATCATTGTTGAATCGTAAATGAATACAATTCCGGATTGAGGCATTAAAGAATATTCTTGCGTTGCAAACCTGCTTTTAGAAATTGCTTTATTAAAAAGACCGGCAACATCCGTTGCAGTTAATTTTAGTAAGTCAGATGATTGAGAGGGATAATAAACGGTTTGGGCATGCAGCGTAGTTACACAGCAGATCAATAGTAAAAAAATAATGCGTTGCCCCAATTGCAAAATCATAGTTGCAAAATTTGTGGTTTGTATAAACTATGCCTTTCAATGGATGATGGATTAGGATAGAACTATCGCCTATGCTGCTAAGAATAATAGATGGGGAAACCTTTCAATGGATGACGGAAATAATACGGACTTAGATGTGGGTTACAAAAGGATTAATTGGAAATGATTGCTTTAGTGAGGGTAGCGTAAAAATAATTGAAATATTTAAACAATCAAATTGAATGTGAAATAAAGATTAACGATTTACAGGCGGACACTTGTAAGAGGTGAGGTTAAAGGACAAACCGACCTCTACGATGATGTATTGATCTTTTTGTTTACTAAATCCCCGCTGGCGACCTTCTACTCCAATAGGCTCGCCTGTTTCAAAAGAACGATCCTGTAATATGGATGCTACTGAGGGCGCGCCTGTAACTGAAGGAAATTTATCTGCACCAATATATGTTGAGCTTACATCATCTAAATAATCAGTGCGGGTAAAGCGATGAGCAATTTCTGCAGAAAAATTTAAATCCCGGTTTATGCTGTATTTAAATCCTATGCCAATGGGAAAGGAAATTGACATTGTGCCATAGGCTTTTCTATTCATGTAAAAAGTTTCTCCCTCTGTGTTCAACGGACGGAGAAATACTTTTTGTCCCTGGTAATAAGCATAAGGATCATAACTGAAAACACCAACGCCGAGTGTTACATAAGGCGTAAAAAGATGATCAGGGTCATCAGGAATGAATTTAAAAAAATTAAAGTCACCCTGCAAAGCGATCTCCCAAACATTGCTGTTGAAACTTAAATTTCTTCTCCTCTGGTAATCGTTTTTGCTGTACACATCACTGTATCCTAATTGAAGATAATGCGCCGAAACACGTAGGCCTGTATAGTTTCCAAATTGTTTTCTGAAAAAACCGCCTACCGCAATTTTAGGGCGATTGATAGCTGCCCTGTTATTAAGATCACCAAAATAATGTGCAGCGCCAAGCGTAAAGCCAAACTGGCCTTCCTGTACATCAGAGTATTGAGCATGGGCTCTATTAATACTTAAAGTGATAAGTGCTGAAATTAATATGAGGATTTTGTTTTTCATTGAGTGCAAAATAAACGAAAAAGATAAGTTTTTATTAAAATAAAGAAAGTTAAAATATTGAAAGATCATGAATAGTGATTGGCGAATAGTGAAAAAGACATGCGGGTTTTACCATTGACCTTTGACCATTTACGTCTCACATTTCACGATTTTCTAATTCCTTTTATCAAGACCCCACGAAAGTTTATTTCGCAGTGTTTGCAAAAAATTATTTTCATTAAGCCTGATAAGATTGATGCCGAAAGATTCTTTTTTTACAGCAAGCTGAACATCTTTATCTACAATTTCCCTGCGGCTATCCAGCGTACAAAGAAATCCATCCGTTCTACCCTCTATCTCAAAAGAGATAATGTTGTTATCGGGAACAATAATCGGTCTGATATTAAGATTATGTGGCGATACCGGTGTAATTACAAAACTTGCTGACTCAGGAAAAATAACAGGACCGTTACAGCTTAACGAATATCCTGTAGAACCTGTTGGCGTTGCTACTATCAATCCATCTGCCCAATAAGTATTTAAAAATTCACCATTAAGATAGGTGTGAATTTTTATCATTGGCGATGTATCCTTTTTATGAATTGTAATTTCATTTAAAGCATACGGAACTTTATCAAACAATGGCATATTAGCATCGAGATGCAACAATGTTCTTTTATCAAGCATAAAGCTTCTCTTAACCAAAGCCTCTACTGCGGTATGCAATTCATCTTTACCAATGCTTGCTAAAAAACCCAGCCTTCCATAATTTATTCCCATTACAGGAATTCCGGAATCTCTTACAAAAGTTACTGTATCCAATAAAGTACCGTCGCCACCCAAACTGATTATGCAATCAATATCATCAATAAGGTCTTCGGCACTATTAAAGGTTGAATATTTTTCGCCGAAATCTATGGTAGAGTAATACAGGTTAAAAAAGTCCTGGAAAATTACAGGTTCAATTTTATAAGCAACCAGCTCACTCAATAATAATTTTATTCCATTTAGCTGGTCGGGATCCAAACCCCTGCTGTATATAGCTATGCGCATCTAAATTAATTTGTGCAGGAGTATTTTAGTCGGGTATTAAAAACCTTTGTCATTGTGTAAAAATAGTCGCTTTTGCCCTAATTGGTTCACACTGTATTCTATCCGTATTTGCATATCATAAAAGGTTATGATATCCAACCCTACACCGGCGCTCCCTAAAAAAGTGTTATTTAATCTTGAAACAAATTCCGGCTTGTTATAATTGTAGCCCATATCAGCAAAAGTTTTTGCATAAATACGGAAAGGAATCTTGTTAAGCGTTTTGGATTTTTTAAATATTGTGTTGATACTAAAATCGAACAACTCTCTTTTTAAATTAAATTTAGAGATTGCATAAGCAACACCGTCTATTATTTTATATTCCAGGCCACGAACGTAATTATTGTTGTAGCCCAGTGCCTGCTGGTTGATATATGCCTGCTCAAACGGCAACTTTATATTACCCTGGAATTGTGTACTTGCATACCATTTACGGCCCAGTGACCAATATTTATTAAATTCAATTCCCAGTGAAAATGAATTTATTCCGCCGGTAAAGCCAAGTCCTCTTTTTCCTAAACCAATATTTGCCGAATATCCGGTAAGTGGATATAGTACATTATTTACATCGCTGTACTGCAGTGTGTAAAAAAGATCGATATAACCTGTTTTGGATGTAGGCTTATTAAAGTAAGCCCTGTTATACTTTTGGTTGATGATCGAATCATCAATGTTTACATGCGTATAATTCAGGTTAAAGGAATGTGTTATCTTAATTCCTCTCCGAATGCTGTAGCCCAACTGTATTTCCCATTGGTTTCTAACAAAATTGCTCTTTTTATAAAACAGTACTTCGTTATCATAACTCGTTTTATAAACTATTTCGCGATTTTGAAAATAGCCTCCTCCTACCGAAAACCCATTCGTTAATGCAGCGTTTGAATAAGGCGCTTTATAATTAAATGAAAGTGTTCTGGTATAACCGCTAAGCACATGTACCCGTAGTTGATCTTTTCTTCCAGTTAAATTATAGTGCGTAAACTTTGCTCCGTAATTAAGCCTGTTAAGATCTCCCTTATACTTTGCCAGCCATTCATTAAGCGTACCGTCAACAAATTGTAGTTCGGGCAAAGGAAAAATATACCATCGTTCTTTTACTGTAATGCTGATATCAAACTCAAAGGCGCTAACAATTACCGGTTCTACCTTTACTTCAAGAAAAAGAGTGGTGTTGAAAATATGCTGCCTGTCTTTTTCCAATGCATCAATTAAATTATTTATGGTTATATAACCGACGGGCTTTAACTCCATCTCCCGCAGAATGATATAATCTTTTGTCTTCTTATTACCGGCGATAAAAATATTTCTTACCCTGAGCCTGTCAACGGAATCCTCCGAGTTTATGAATTTTAAGAAAGCTATTTTTTCAATTGTATTTTTTTGTGCGTATGCGTAGTTGCACAAACCAAAAAGGATTAGGGCAAAGAAGATTTTATGAATATTTAATGGCTGCGATTTCAAAATTTATTTTCGGATAGCAATGATTACAGGGACTGCCAAAAACGTGCCTGTAAATCTAATTTATTTTACCAAGAGAGATGATAATTAAATGTCTAAATAATTCATCAAATGAAGATAATTAGTGTGGATTTCGTTCTCAAATTTTTCCTCACCAAAATAATAGATAACATCGTATTCATATCGCTCAAAAGCCGCAATCAATAATGAAAGTTCCTTTTTATTTATTTTAATTGTAACGGTAAGTAAACCGGTTTCGGGATGAACTATTGTATTTAGATGGGATATAACGGCATCGTTACTTTCAACAATCCGGTTTATTTCAGAAATAGAGAACTGGCTACGCTTCATTTCCAGCACTATCAGGCCCCCAACTTCCTTTGCTCCTGAAAAATCACCAAGTGTTTTAAGCAGGTCCTGTCCACTAATGCTGCCAAGAAATTCCTTCTCATTATTTACTACGGGTACCAAGGATGTTTGAAATTCATTACTGATATTAACTGCTTTTAAAATATGATCATTCGCTTTTATTGATACATCAATAAATTCATCCTGAAGTAAATTGATATGCATTTTTTTATTATCGGCAGCCAACAGTTCTACTTCGCTGATAAGACCCAGGTATTTTTCTTCGGATACTACTGAAAGATGGGATACTTTAAAATCATTAATTAATTGCAATGCTTTACCAACCGTATCATCTAATTGTAAGGCGGGAATATTATTTGTATTTAGATCAATCGCCAGCATAAACAGAGTTTACTCTTGTTTTTAAAACGATATTAATTACGGAATGTTATAGAAAGACAATAAAAATTAAAGAACTGTTGCAACAGGTTTTTTTAATTTTGCCAAAAAGCCGGCTAATACCCTGTTAAACTCATCAGGAACTTCCATCATAGGAGCATGGCCACATTTATCAATAAAATGCAGTTCGCTGTTGGGTATTAATTTATTAAATTCTTTTGCTACAAAAGGAGGAGTGATGGTATCATTGTTTCCCCAGATTAAACAGGTAGGCTGCTTTATCTGGTTCAATTCTTCACCTAAATTATTTCGAATAGCCGATTTAGCTAAGGCAATTATTTTTATAACTTTTATCCTGTTATTGGTTATTTCAAAACATTCATTCACCAGTTCTTCAGTGGCCATTGCCGGATCGTAAAATGTTAGCTGTGTTTTTTTACGAATATATTCTTTATCACCACGCTTGGGATAACTATCGCCCATACCGTTTTCAAACAAGCCTGAACTACCGGTAAGCGTTAATGATTTTATTCTTTCAGGATGTTTTAATGTATATATTAATGCTACGTGGCCGCCCAATGAATTTCCAAGTAAATTAACGTTGCTGTAGTCCCTGGTTTCAAGAAATTTATGAACAAACTTTTGCAACCCTCCAACCGAAGTGTGCAGCAGGTCAAGCTCAAATAAAGGGAGCATTGGCACAACCACTTTATGCGTAAGCCTGAAATGTTCTATTAGATCTTTGAAATTACTTAATGCTCCAAATAAGCCATGCAACAACACGAGAGGCTCGCCATTTCCTTCTTCGATATACTTTAATTTGCCGTCTTTTTTTATTTCGTAACTCATTTTTTTATTTGAAAACCCTGGCTATTATGTCCTAAAAATAAATGTTTCTATGCAAAATAGTACCTTATTAAATAAGATGATAAATTTTATGAGGCAGATTTATTAGCGAGGCTACCAAAAAAGTCCTGTAACTGTGAAAACATATCTTTAAATACCGGGATTATTTTTCCAAGATTATCTATCACTTTTGGACCCCATGGCGCAACGTATTGATAAACTTTAGAATCATGAATGGTTGCAGGCTGAATAAGAAAAAGCTTACCTGCAAAAAATAAAAAAATACTAAAGATGATTGTGTAAATAATAACATACAAAACAATTCCGCCAATACTATCAAGCCAGCCAAGCATCGCAAACTGCATAGTTTTTTTTATTACCCTTGCCACTAAATTGATCAATAACACAACTGCTATAAAAACTATCATGAAAGAAATCAGCGGCAACCATTTGGCAAAAGAGCCTGCACTATCAGTTAACCAACCAGCAACTATTACTGATAACTTTAATGCCGCAGCAAGCCCGATGATAAAAGCAAGCAGGGAAAAAATACCAAGCACCAAACCCTTGCTTATCCCCTTAAATATGGCAAGCATCATCACGATAACAAACGCAATATCAATTATCATAATTATTATTAAATGGTCAATAAGCAATTAGGTATTGTGCTATCTTCTTATTTGACTTAATCATCAGTAACTAATGCCTAAGAATTTAAGGAACATGGGTTAAAAGATCCTTCACCATTGCGGCAATGGTTTTTCCATCTGCTTTGCCTGCTAATTGTTTATTAGCTAAACCCATAACTTTCCCCATGTCTGCCGGAGAGTTTGCACCGGTTTCATTTATTATTGCTTCAATAATTACTTTTAATTCATCGGCACCCATTTGTTTGGGCAAAAACTTTTCTATCACTTCAATTTCTTCTCTTTCCTTTACCGCAAGGTCTTCACGATTTTGTTTTTCAAAAATTTCCAAAGAGTCTTTGCGTTGCTTAACCAACTTCTGAAGTAATTTCATTTCATCTTCTTCTTTTAAAACACCACCGGCACCTTCTGAAGTTTTAGCGATGATGATTGCGGCTTTAATAGCTCTTAGCGAACGCAAAGATTTTTCATCTTTAGCCAGCATTGCGGCTTTAAGGTCTGTCATTATTTTTTCTTCTAATGCCATAAAATAAATTTTAGCCCTCTCTATCTCCCGCAACGTGGGAGGAAATGGAGAAGATTATGAAGGAGATTGTGGATTGAACATGAGTGTTGAATATTGAGTGTTGAATATTGAGTGTTGAATATTTTTCTTTTGCCTTTTTGCTTATTGCCCTTTGCCTATTTTGTCTTTAATTCACTCTCTCTGAATTTTTCATAAAACTCTTTTGCAAATGTTTTTATATCATCACTCAATTCATCCTGCTTTGTAGCCCTGCGGTAAGTATCAGCCATGGTGGAGAACATCTGGTAAAAAAAATCGGTCATCTCATCTACCATCATATCTTTTGTCCACAGGTCGATCCGTAAAGCGGTTTTATCTGCGCCGTCCCAAAATGCTACACACATTGCTTTGGCTTTTTGCGCCATATCACTGCTGCTATCAGTTGCACTCCAGCTGATCTGCTGAGGAACTTTATTAGGATCAAGAAGTACATCTATTTTTATTGAAGATTGGTTCATAAGCTTCAAAGATAAATAATATTACCTGCAAGCTTTTTCAATACACTTCCAAAGCGAATCAGCGCTACTATCCCATGAATATTTTTTTATTTGATCTCTGCCCTTTTCAATTAATTGCTTTCTTGCATTTTCATCTTTGTATACTATCATCATTTTATCAGCAATTTTTTTATGATCAGTTTGATCAAAGTATAACGCAGCATCTCCGCAAACTTCAGGCATGTAACCTGCATTACTTGTAAGAATTGGTACACCGGATCGCATTGCCTGCTGTGCATACAAATATCTTTGCGAAAATGGGTAAACGAATGCATAAGCCGATTTTGTGATCTTTGCCAATTCATTTTCATCAACATCCAAAAGTTGCACTTCGGTTTTAAATTTAAACAGCCGCAAAGTTTCTAAAAACTCTTTTGGGATATCTGTTTTTGTTGCAATCAATAACTGCATATTACTTTTCTGCATTTTTTTAAATGCAGAAAATGCTTTCAGCAAATTCAATAAATTATTCCCGGATGGTATTATTCCT
>JBKJSX010000040.1:0-5245 GCA_046594375.1 Chitinophagaceae bacterium | reverse complement strand
AGCCATTCCGATCACAGACATGATAACCAATGTTTCAATAAACTGTGCGATCATGTAAACGAGGCCACCAAAATATATCAGGCTTGCAAACGATGCTATCTTTTTATAAAATTTTTTGGTAACCCTGCTAATGGAAAACGATAAGATGAATTGTTTTTTCCACGCCAAATAAAGCAATAATGCCAGCGCTGTAATTGCATAAGTAAATGAAAATAATTTTATAAATGTATCAGAAGATGTTATTAAGTTAAATGTTAGCAGAAAGATCAATATGGTAGTGAGTATGCGAAAAAATACTTCTCTTAAAAAAGTTGTGAGAATTGATTTTTTTAAATTCCATGCATATACTTCCATTATTGAAAACAGTAATAATGAAAATCCGAAAGGAAATATCCAGTAATAATATTGTACAAATTCGGGAGAGTTAGTGCTGAACTTTCTAATAACAAGAGACTTAAATAATATGCCTGCAATCAAAACTAAAATAGAGCCGGTAAAGCTTATAACCAAAGCCCATGTAAGCAGATCGTTTTTCTTTTTGGGAAGATTGTCTGTATAATAAGGATAAAATTTGTACATCACTGATGTCATTCCCAAAGTTGAAAAAGCTAATATAAGATTGCCAACAGCCATAAAAATATTTATCAACCCGTATTCAGATGGAAGAAAGGGAGAGCCCTTTCTTGTGAACAGGTAGGTATTAATAAATCCAATGGCAAAACCTAAGTAAACAAAAATGGTTGATATGATACTTTGCCTTCGTATCTGCGACATAGAATTATTTAGGGTTGTAAATTAGGATTAATTAACCTTCTTTTTATTGATATAAAAATTGTCATCAACATAAAAATTAATTTTTCCTTCAGGATACATTGATAAAGTCTTCCATTGCTCTGTAGGCTTAATCCACTGCCGGCCTTTAAAATTAATTTTTAGTGGCATATTAAATCCTTTTACAACATTTGCCCAGCGATAGGAAAGATTATAGCCGGCAATTTTATATTCTAATGTTGGGATCATTGTTGTTCTTAAATACTCTTCAAATATTTTTGAAAGATCAATCCCGGCATTCTTGCTGATATAATCTTCAACCTGTTTGCCGGTAACGGTTTGATGATAAAAAGTGTTATTCAATCCTCTTAATATCATTCTGAATTTTTCATCATCGTTTATTATTTGGCGGATAGTATGGATCATGTTGCCACCTTTATAATACATGTCAATGCTTCCTTCTTTATTTACACAATACGGGCCAACAATGGGAATATCGTTTTCAATTCTTTTTCTTAAGCCAATTACATATTCGCTTGCTGCCTGTTTGCCATAATAATATTCAGTGAATAAAGTTTCAGCATAATTGGCAAAGCCTTCATGCACCCACATATCAGCAATATCTTTTGTGGTAATGTTATTGCCAAACCATTCATGAGCGCTTTCATGAACAATTATAAAATCCCATTTCAATCCCCAGCCTGATCCCGAAAGATCCCCTCTGTCTTTATAACCGTTTTGATATCCATTTCCATAAGCGATAGCACTTTGATGTTCCATGCCAAGGTGTGGGGCCTCAACCAATTTATATCCGTCTTCATAAAAAGGGTAGGGACCAAACCAATACTCAAAAGCTTTCATCATTTTTGGCGCATCATTAAATTGCTTTTTTGCTTTTTCGAGATCGTAATCAAGTACCCAGTAGTTCATATCAAGATTTCCTTTCTCACCTTTATACACTTCATTAAAGCTTACATAGTTGCCAACGTAGGGAATGATGTTATAGTTGTTGATAGGGTTTTTTACTTCCCATTTGTAAGTGTTAGTTCCATCAATATTTTTTATAGTGGATGTTAGCCTGCCATTTGCAACAACCATTAAATTGTTGGGTACTGTTGTTGTTAAACTTGCTCCATAATCCGGCTCATCTCCCTGGTAATCTTTGCATGGATACCAAATGCTTGCCCCCAAACCCTGACAGGCTATGGACATCCACGGTCTGTTGCGTTCATCCCTTTTCCAGATTATGCCACCATCCCATGGCGGATGGATAGCGACTTTTGGTGTACCATGATAATAAATAGTTAGCGATTGGTCTTTTTTTGTCACTCCCTTTCCACCATCCATATGATCCATGTACATTTTAGGTTGGATATCTTTCAAAAATACTGACCATGTATTTGTACCCGACTTTTTGAAATCCACTTTTATATTTTCGAAAAATATTTTATCAATTGTCAAAGCTTCCTGCAGATCAATTTGCATGGTTTTATCACCTTCACTTTTTGTTTTAAAAAGTATTTTTACACTGCCCTCAATTGTTTTGTTTTCAAAATTTGGATTGATTGCAATCTCATAATAAAGAACATCCCACCAACTTCTTGCAGCACCATTACTGCCACGCAAAGTATCATCATGTGTATATTGGGCAAACGAAATACTAATTGTAAACAGTAAACTTAAAAATGCAACTATGTTTTTCATTCGCTAAATTTATTTTTTGTTTTACAAACATGAAGTTAAAAAAGCTTATCACATTGCGACTTTCTTATTTCTTATTTCTTAGTTCTTATTTATTGCTGTGGACCTCATGCAGCAAACACGATCAAAACAAAAATATTTTTCATTATAACGAATCATCAGGAGTGCCTACACTCGATCCTGCATTTGCAAAAAGTCAATCAGTTATGTGGATCGATCATCAACTGTATAATACACTGGTAGAAACAGATGATAATTTAAACATGGTTCCTTCTCTTGCAAAGTCGTGGGATATTTCACTTGATAATTTAACCTTCACTTTTCATTTACGAAATAATGTTTTGTTTCACGATAATGATGCATTCCTAAATGGCAACGGCAGAATATTGACCGCTTCGGATGTGGTATATAGTTTTAAAAGAATTGTTGATAAGAACACCGCCAGCAGTGGCGCATGGATATTTAATGGAAAGGTAGATTCGGCGGAAGGCTTTAAAGCTATTGATGACACTACGTTTCAATTGAAATTACTAAAACCTTTTAATCCTATCCTTGGCATCTTAAGCATGCAATACTGTTCTGTTGTTCCGCATGAAGTGGTTAAAAAATATGGAAAAGATTTTCGCAATCATCCGTGCGGTACCGGGCCGTTTCAATTTAAAGCATGGGAAGAAGGGCAGGCATTGATCCTTACAAAAAATAAAAATTATTTTGAAAAAGACAGTGCAGGAAATCCACTTCCATATCTCGGTGGAGTGAAGGTTACTTTTTTTGACAGCAAGGCAACAGAGTTTTTGGAGTTTCAGCAAAAACGGCTGGATTTTATAAATGATATTGATGCATCTTTTAAAGATGAAGTGTTAACAAAAAAAGGTGAGTTAAGAAAAGAGTGGGAGGGGAAAATTATTTTACAAAAACATCCTTACTTAAACATTGAATATCTGGGAATTTTATTTGACAGCACAAATGATCTCTTAAAAAATTCTCCTTTACTAAATAAAAAAATCCGCCAGGCAATTAATTATGGTATCGACAGAAAAAAAATGATGTTGTATGTGCGCAATTCAATAGGCATTGCGGCAGAGAGTGGCTTTGTTCCTGCAGGTCTGCCATCATTTGATTCCGTAAATGTTGTCGGCTATCATTTTAACCAGGCAAAGGCTTTACAATTATTACAAGAAGCTGGTTATCCAAATGGCGAGGGTTTACCGCAAATAAAATTGTTGACAATACCGCAATACGCTGACCTTGGAAGTTATATCGCCAACGAATTGCAGCAGGTAGGAATTAAAGTTCAGGTGGAGGCAATACAAAAAAGTTTATTGCTTGAGCAAACTTCAAAATCGCAGGCATTATTTTTTCGCGGAAGCTGGATAGCTGATTACCCTGACGCAGAAAATTATCTTAGTGTGTTCTATAGCAAAAATCCTGCACCACCCAATTATACACGGTATAAAAATCCTGCATTCGATGCTTTATATGAACAGTCTTTGTCAGAAAAAAATGATTCGCTGAGAAATAGAATGTACCGGGATGCTGACAGATATGTTATAAATGATGCACCTGTTGTGCCATTGTGGTATGATATGGTAATACATCTTCTGCATCCCTATGTAAAAGGGATTGCAGCAAATGGATTAAATTTATTAGAACTCAGAAAAGTTAAATTAGAAAAATAAATATTTTGTAATAAGTTAAACATTACTTTCGTTCAATCCGCTTTCAATAAATTAGCGTAGGTTACAGTATTAATAATACAAATTCAATACACTATGTCTGCCATTATTATTTTCTTTCTTTGCCATTGGTTTTTTTCTTTGTTCTTCCACTCATTTTTTTTACACAGGTATGCATCTCACCAAATGTATACAACCAGTAAAGGTTGGGAAAAAGCTTTTTATTTTATGACATGGTTTGTGCAGGGTTCTTCTTATTTAGTACCCAGTGCCTATGCGGTTTTGCACCGTATGCATCACACTTACAGCGATACAGAAAAGGATCCGCATTCACCACATTTTTTTAAAGATATCTGGCATATGATGCTGCATACAGCAAAAATTTTCAGGTCATTTGTTACCGGACAAAATTTGCCTGAACCGCAATTCACTGAAGAATATATCCCGGTATGGCGTAAACTTGATAACATTGGTCATAGCACCATCACTAGGTTATTGTTTGGCGCTTTTTACATTTCGTTTTATATCTTTTTTGCTCCCAGCTTTTGGTGGTATTTATTGTTGCCTATACATTTTTTAATGGGGCCAATACAGGGAGCTATCGTAAATTGGTTTGGACATAAGTTGGGATACAGTAATTATAAAAATGGTGATCATTCAAAAAATACTACACCCTGGGGTGTAATTATGATGGGAGAACTATTTCAAAACAATCATCACTTTGCTAAGTATGATCCTAACTTTGCAAAAAAATGGTATGAGTTTGATATGACATTTCTTGTGATGAAAGTCTTACATCGCGTTCATATCATACGCTTTAAACCCTTAGTAGTACCTATAGAAAGAGGTAATTCACCCCTTTAATTTTTCCTTAAATACTTTTCTAAATTTTTCAACCTTTGGTCTTATTACATAGGAACAGTAAGGTTGTGCACCATTATTATTGTAATAATTCTGATGATAATTTTCGGCAGGATAAAAAACAGTGAACGGTTCTATTTCTGTAACTATAGGATCAGTAAAGATGCCGATTTTATTTAATTCGGTTTTATACTTTTCTCCCTTTTCTTTTTGTTCCTCATTATGATAAAAGATTG
>JBKJSX010000270.1:0-8704 GCA_046594375.1 Chitinophagaceae bacterium | reverse complement strand
TAAAGAAATGCTTGATTGGTATTTTTCTAAAACAAAAGAAAAAGTTTGGTTAGGAACTGCACCAAACTCGAGAGCAGAAAATTTTTATAGGTTGAATGGATGGAAAGAAGTTGGAATACATGGGAAAGGAGAAATAAAATTTGAAATGAGTTTTGAAGATTGGAATTTAAGTTGCCACCAAAGACACGAAGACACTAAGTAACACAAAGTCTTTGTGAAAGCTTGTGACTTTTAACTGTCAAAAAAAAAGAAGTAAAAAATTAAAAATAATTTCAGGTTAGATATTGATGTAACCTAGTCATGTTAATCAATTAATCCCATAAATCCTGGTTCAGACAATTAATTTTACAATGCAAACAGAAACAAAAGCAATGAAAGACATAATAAAAGAAAAATGGGACAAGCGTCCATTAATTATTAGTGGACCGTGTAGCGCCGAAACTGAAGAGCAGGTGCTGGAAACCGCTACACGACTTGCAATTACAGGGAAGGTAGATGTATTGCGAGCAGGAATATGGAAGCCCCGAACAAAGCCGGGGTTGTTTGAAGGCATTGGTGTAAAAGGGCTGGCATGGCTTGATAAAGCAAAAAAATTAACCGGCTTGCCCGTAACTGTGGAAGTGGCAACAGCAAAACATGTTGAAGATGCTCTGCAATTTGATGTTGATATGTTATGGATAGGGGCAAGAACAACAGTAAATCCTTTTAGTGTGCAGGCATTGGCTGATTCCTTACGGGGAGTTGATATTCCTGTGCTTGTAAAAAATCCTGTTCACCCTGATCTGGATCTTTGGTGTGGTGCCATCGAACGCCTGCAAAAAGTTGGCGTTGAAAAAATTGGTCTGATACATCGTGGATTTTCAAGTTATGGTAATACAGAATTCCGAAATGCACCGATGTGGCATTTACCAATTGAAATGAAGCGTCGTTTTCCTGAGATGTTGCTGATCTGTGATCCATCGCACATTTGCGGAAACAGAACAATGCTGCAGGCGGTTGCACAAAAAAGCATTGACCTTGATTTTAATGGCTTAATGATAGAAAGTCATATTGATCCGGACAGGGCATGGAGTGATGCAAAGCAACAAATAACTCCGGAACGTTTGGCTGAAATACTAGATGCACTTATATGGCGTTCAGAAAATACTGATGCAAAAGAATTTGTTACAGCACTGGCAACATTTAGGGAACAAATAAACCATATTGATGATGAATTACTTTTGTTAATTGGGCAACGAATGAAAATTGCAGATAAGATCGGTGAATACAAAAAGGAAAATAATATCACAATTTTACAAACCAATCGCTGGAATGATATTTTGGAAAGAGCATTTAAAAAAGGAGAAAATTTAGGATTGAGCAAAGAGTTCATCACTAAATATTTTGATGCAGTGCATCTTGAAAGCATCAATCATCAAAATAAAATAATGAACGATTAATGGATAAAGAACAATATAAATTTTCCTCAAAAACTGTTGACTGTTATTTTGGTGCTGACTTTTCTTATGTAGAAAAATTTGTTTCAAAAGAGAAAGCCGTAATTATTACCGATGATAATATTGCTGCTATCTATGCAGAAAAATTTAAGGGATGGAAAGTAATTGCAGTACCGGCAGGAGAACAAAATAAGCAACAATCCACAGTTGATAAAGTAATTCTCGATCTCATAAAACTGCAGGCAGACAGGCAAACTTTTATCATAGGTATCGGCGGCGGCGTAGTCACAGATATTGCAGGTTATGTAGCGTCAGTCTACATGAGGGGGGTGAAGTTTGCTTTTTTACCAACTTCTATTCTTGCCATGGTAGATGCTGCAGTGGGCGGTAAAAACGGCGTTGATGTTGGGATTTACAAAAATCTTGTTGGTGTTATCCGCCATCCTGAATTTTTATTGTACGATTATTCTTTTTTAAAAACCCTGCCGCATACAGAATGGATAAATGGTTTTGCAGAGATAATAAAACATGCCTGCATAAAAGATGAAAAATTATTTGAATTGTTAGAGAACAATTTTTTAGAAACATTTCAACAATCTTCCGAAAAAATCTCAGCACTAATAAAAAGAAATGTTGAGTTAAAGTATAATGTTGTTTTTAATGATGAGTTTGAAACAGGAGAAAGAAAGCTCTTGAACTTTGGACATACACTTGGCCATGCTGTTGAAAATATTTACCAATTGCCGCATGGCAGCGCAGTGAGCATCGGGATGGTGGCTGCATGTAAAATATCCGAAGAGATAAATAATTTTTCAAATCCAGAAAGTGAAAAAGTGACTGTGCTTCTCAAAAAATATCATCTTCCTATTGAACTGAATTTTGATAAAGAAAAAGTTTGGGAGATTCTTGTAATGGACAAAAAAAAATCAGGAGATACAATGAATTTTATTTTATTAAATAAGATCGGTAACGGTATTGTGAAACCAATACGCTTGCAACAATTAAACGATCTATTGAATCAACATTTATAAAAGAAGTTAATAAAGTCCTCCCTTTAGGGAAGATTTAGGAGGGTTTTATGATCGTAAAAATTCAGCCATCTACAATTTCAGGAAACATTTATGCGCCGGCATCCAAAAGCTCTATGCAAAGAGCTTGTGCAGCGGCTTTGCTGACAAATGGAGAAACAATTATCAGCAATCCGGGAAAGAGTAATGACGATCTTGCTGCATTAGATGTAATTCAAAAATTAGGTGCAACCTTAACTTCTCCCGGCAATAAAATCTCAATAAAAAGTAATGGCTTACCCTCTATCTCCCTCTCCACTTTTGGAGAGGGTAGGGGTGAGGTCAATTGCGGCGAAAGCGGATTAGGTTTAAGAATGTTTGCACCTATTGCAGCATTAAGTTCGCAGCAAATTATTTTAAATGGAAGCGGAAGTTTATTGCAACGTCCCATGAATTTCTTCGACGAGATTTTTCCTTTATTAAAAATTCAGGTCCATTCAAACAATGGAATGCTGCCGATAAAAATCAAAGGTCCATTGCAGCCTGCGGATATTACTATCGATGGTTCTTTAAGTTCGCAATTTTTAACCGGACTGTTAATGGCTTATGCAAAAGCTTGTACAAAGCCTGTAACAATAAAAGTGAATGATCTTAAAAGCAAACCTTACATTGATCTTACGTTACAGGTTATGAAACATTTCGGTTGGAGTGTAGAGCATGATAATTATAAAAAGTTTTATTTTTCTCCAACCACAAACCAAAAACCTGAAACTACTAATTATACCGTAGAAGGAGATTGGAGCGGAGGCGCTTTTTTATTAGTAGCTGGTACAATTGCAGGAGAAATTACTGTTGAAGGCTTAGATGTAAATTCTACCCAGGCTGATAAAGCAATTCTTTCTGCATTGAAAATGGCTGGTGCAAAAATTTCTGTAGAAAATAATAAGCTTACTATATCTTCCGCAACACTCATAGCATTTCAATTTGATGCAACTGATTGCCCGGATCTTTTTCCACCATTAGTTGCATTGGCATCATATTGTAAAGGAGTGACTGAAATAAAAGGTGTCAACCGGCTCACTCATAAGGAAAGTAACAGGGCTCTTTCTTTACAACAGGAATTTGCTAAAATGAAAGTTGTAGTTGAAGTAAATGGAGACAATATGCTAATAACTGGTAATAAAGATATAAAAGGTGCCTCAGTAGAATCTCATCATGATCACAGGATTGCTATGGCATGCGCTGTTGCTGCGCTAAAAGCTACGGGAGAAACAATCATACACCACGCCGAAGCGATTAATAAATCATATCCTGATTTTTATGATCATCTTCAAAAGTTAAATGCCCTCCTGCAAAAATCATAAGCGATACCTTTGCGTTTTTAATTTTCAAATTTTACAATACAGATGAGTTATACCGTGGCCATAGTTGGCAGACCTAATGTAGGCAAGAGTACATTTTTTAACCGCATGCTTGAGCAACGCAAGGCAATTGTAGATGATATCAGCGGTGTTACAAGAGACAGGCAATATGGTGTTGCAGAATGGACAGGCAAAACTTTTAATGTTGTTGATACCGGTGGTTTTGTTCCTCACAGTCAGGATGTTTTTGAAAGAGAGATACGCAAACAGGTTCTAATTGCTTTGGAAGAAGCCAACGCAATTATTTTTATGTGCGATGTTACAACCGGCATCACCAATCTTGACGAATCAATGACAGAGATTTTACGCCGCAGCACAAAGCCGGTTTATTTAGTGATAAACAAAGTTGATAACCATGCAAGGCTTTTGGAAGCATCTGAATTTTATAGTCTCGGTATTGAGAAAATATATTTTGTTTCTTCGGTTAGCGGCACCGGTATTGGTGATTTGCTTGATGATGTTTGTGCTTTGATTCCTGATGAAGTTCCTGTTGAAACTGGAGAGTTGCCAAAGTTTGCAATTATCGGTCAACCTAATGTTGGTAAATCTTCATTGCTTAATGCGTTAGTAGGGCAGGAGAGAACAATAGTTAGTGATATTGCCGGCACAACAAGAGATACTATTCACACCAACTACAATCTTTTTAATAAAGAATTTATTTTAATTGATACTGCCGGTATAAGAAGAAAAACAAAAGTGAACGAAGACCTGGAATTTTATTCAGTTATCCGGGCCATAAAAGCTATGGACGAGGCTGACGTTTGCTTATTTCTTTTAGACGCAGAAAAAGGATTAACAGCGCAGGACCTCAATATTTTTTCTCTTGCTGTTAAAAAAGGAAAAGGAATTGTTGTGCTTGTGAACAAGTGGGATCTGGTTGAAAAAGAAACTAACAGTGCAAGAGATTATGAAAAGGAATTAAAAAAACGACTGGCTCCATTTAGTGATGTTCCAATAGTTTTTATTTCCGCTACTGAAAAAACAAGGATTTTAAAAGCAATGGAAATTGCCTTAGATGTATTTGCTAACAGAAGCCAAAAAATTACTACTTCAAAACTTAATGATACAATGTTGAAGGCCGTTGAGGCTTACCATGCTCCTGTTGTTAGAGGCAATGCTGTTAAAATAAAATTTGTTACACAGCTCCCTACAGTTGTTCCATCGTTTGCCTTCTTCTGTAATTTTCCTGATGATATAAAAACACCTTACAAAAATTATCTTGAAAATCAATTGCGTGAGAACTTTACATTAACCGGTGTGCCTATCCGTATCTTTTTTAGAAAAAAATAAATTTGTTTGAGCTTGGATACTGGCTGATGTAAAGTTTCGATATTCTTTTGCTTTGATGATTTCCGGTTACCTTTTTATTTTTTTAAATTGATTTTTTTTGCCTGTGCATGCGAAGAGATCATAATGCAAAAGCAAAAAGTGGAGTAAGTATATTTTTGACTCTCACTACTAAAAACAAAAGCACCCCTGTAATGGAATGCTTTCGTAATTTTTTTTATAAATTATTAATGAGAAGTATCTTCTGAGTTGCTGTTGTTTTTTTGCATGTCCTGCAACATCTTTGATGCAGAATCAATTCCCTGATTCATTTTATCCATTCCCTGATTCATTTTATCCATACCATTATTATTCATATTTTTCATCTTATCTGTACCCATCTGCGTCATTGTAGCTTTATCAAAGGCCACCTTCCATGTGCCGCCTTCTTTCTTTAAACTATAATTAGTTGTCTCGCCTGATTTTTTATCTTTTACGGGGACAGTTGCTTTATCACCTTCAATTTTAGCCTCGCCATACTCCATATTATTTTTATCATAAAGAGGCTCTTTTGTATCCTTTGGAGCCATTGACATTCCCATTTGCATCATGCCTAGCATTGCTTCGCTGTCTTTTGTAGCATATTTTTTTGCACCTTCAATATCCTTTTTTCCCAGGGCTTCAAAAAAACTCATTAATACACCCTTTGGGTCACCGCTGCTACTGTTGCACCCTATTACTCCAAACGCCAGAAGAATTACTGCAGATAAAATGATTTTTTTCATAATAGTTTAATTTTAGTTTATCAGAGCAAATGTAATTGTATTTTTTAACCGGCAATAATATACACCGGCAATTATTAAAACCTTATCCTCTTTTTTTCTTCACAAAACTTATTTAAAAACAGATTATCAACTGCTACAAATTCGAATTTATTTATTTTAGTTGTTGAAAAAAATATTTGCTTATCAGTTGCTGCGCTGATCGCTTTGCTTACAAATTCTGCACAGTACATCCTGTCGTTCGTTGCAAGATCAAACTTCATATCAAACATAAGCTCCTTTTTGTACCATGCTTTTACAATGCTGTCCAGTTTGTTTATTTGTGATGGAGTAAATTTAAAACTGAAAATTCCGAAACCACGATTCTCTTCAGGGTTACAAAAAAGCTCCAGCGGATCTCTTCTTAATTTTTCATCAGGATTCCATTCACCTCCTAATGAATGATACACAAATAAAGTATCATTTTCAATATTGGCAATACCGCAGTGAGAATATGTTTTATCAGTGGTAGAAAGCTGCCGCAAAGATTCACTTGTAAAATCATTTCCTGTTCTTAATATCATATCACCCTGATGAATGATTGGCTTCACTTTTTGAATAGATGCAAATGCTCTCTCATTTTTTAAAATGATATCTGCAGAATCAACGTGAGAAAGTTTTAATTGATTGTATGTTGAAATATTATTACAGGCAATTGTAAAAAGAAGGAGGCAGCATAAAAGCCACCTCCAAATTATTTTTGAAATTTTTAAACAGTTCATTTTAGCTCCTGCATTTCTTTGCTCTTCTCTTTATCGTAGGCTTTAATAATTGCCTTCACAAGTTTATGACGAACAACATCCTCTTCATCAAGTTCCACATGCCCTATGCCTTCTATGTTTTGTAATATTCTTACAGATTTTTCCAGACCACTTTTTACTTTCGGAGGAAGATCTATCTGCGTTACATCACCTGTGATAATTGCTTTTGCATTACCTCCGATACGGGTTAAAAACATTTTTAATTGTCCATCTGTAGAGTTTTGTGCCTCATCTAAAATAATAAATGCATTATCAAGTGTGCGGCCACGCATGTATGCTAATGGCGCAATTTCAATGGTACGTGTGGTCATATAATAGCCAAGCTTGTCAGCAGGTATCATATCATCCAATGCATCGTACAACGGTCGCAAATACGGATCAATTTTTTCTTTAAGATCCCCAGGTAAAAAACCAAGATTCTCTCCTGCTTCAACCGCAGGCCTTGTTAAGATGATCTTTTTTACTGCTTTATTTTTTAAAGCTCTTACCGCCAAAGCTACAGCAGTATAGGTTTTGCCGGTACCTGCGGGGCCAATAGCAAAAACAATATCATTCTTTTCAATAGATTGAACCATTTTCTTTTGGTTAGCAGTTCGGGCCCTAACCGTTTTACCGTTAGGTCCAAAAACCAATATGTCATTTGGATTTTTTTCTTTAAAATTATCTATCACAGTTTCATCATCACCACCGAGAATCTGTTCAAGATAATTATCACTCATCTGCCCGTTGCGCTCAAGATATTGAACGGCAAGTCCGATCTTTTCCTTAGCATCTTCAATTTGTTCCGGTGCACCGCTAAGTTTAATTTGTGTGCCTCTGCTCAGGATTTTAAGGCGGGGGAATTTTTTCTTAAGGATATCTAATTTTCCATTATTAACTCCAAAAAAATCAATGGGGTTAACGGTTTCAAGGTTAATGATAGTGTCTGTCAATAGTTTGCATTTTATGTTTCACAATTCCTGTTTAATAACAGGTTGTTTTTGTAGCAGTAGTAATTCAAATTGTCTTATTCAAATATAAAATAAAAAAAAATGTATACTAAATTACTTATTCACATGGAGTTGAAAAGATTCACGCATTGCAACCTTAAAAATTTATTTGATAAAATTTTTAAGCGGCATTATAATCATAAAAAATTATTCAGCAGTTGTAGGATCAATAATAGTTGACACTTCATTAACTTCATTTGCCGGGAAACCACCTTGCTTCGCATGTTCACGAACCATTTCTTCATTGGGCGCATTATAAACGCAATAGATCTTGTCTGCTGTTACATAACTATGAACCCATTCAATTTGCGGCCCCATTTTACTTAGCACACCACATGATGTTTGTGAGATGCCTTTTAATTGTTCTGCAGATAATTTACCTGCACCCGGAATTTCTCTTTCAATTACAAATTTTGGCATAAAAATTTATTTTTAATTGTGAACTAAAAAGTTTTGAGATAACATTATAAGAAAATGAAATTACAAATAATTTGCAATCTCATTTGCCTAAAAATATTTTCTCACCTCTTATAGCTTCCAATCTGGTATACGGCCTGGTGTGTAGGGAGCCCCGTTTTTTTCTAATAAATTTTCTATCCTTTTCACTTCTTCTCCCACTGCTTTTACTTCTGCCAATATAGGGGCAAACTGCTGCGCACTTACGGCATAAGAATTTATTGCTGTGTTGGTTGGTGCTACAGTTGTTGTTATCACTCCTTCCATAATATTACCGATGCGATTGTTAATAGATGGAGCTGTTTCAAATTCCCTTTTCGCTAACGATGCATCACCATTTAATTTTCTGTCAACTTCGCCTAATCTTTTTTCAAGAGAGAAGATGTCTTTTATAATATTTTGATCAATTGCAGAAGTTTGTAAAGCTGCTTCCTTCATAAACCGCAACCTGTTGAAAAGATCATTTTTATAACTGTTTGTTCCATCTGCTGCTCTCTTTAATTCAGCAACTTTTTTACCAAATTCATGCAAAGCTTTTTTATCTGCA
>JBKJSX010000190.1:0-8468 GCA_046594375.1 Chitinophagaceae bacterium | reverse complement strand
CTTAAGCTGTGAAAGAATTTGTGCATCACTGATATTTTGCGCAACAGTATTGTACAATAGATGAATTACAACTGGTATGGTAATTACTTCATTTAATATTGTATCTCTTGCAGGTTTAGATACATCTGTAACACGTGCATTAGGAAAAGTATTTGTAACAGGATATTTTTTATAATACTCGTACGTATCACAACGCTGTGCATCAACTAACGATGAGATAAATATAAAACACAGGCAAAATACCACTCTTATTACCCTAAAAAATTCCATTGCTTTATCTTGTTTTCAATTGGTACAAAAATCCTTTCTAATAATAGTTCCGGTCTAACAATGGATGTTGGAGTAAAGGGTAGTCTACACAACTGCGAATGATAAATTTACCTGGTATAATTACTTTAGGGGAGTAATATCGGGTAACAGAGGTGTTGAGAGCAAAGAAAATATAAATTTACGGTAATTGCAAGGGTTTATACTCATTTTTTATAATTGAATTAACGTACAAGCGACTGGTGTTTCTTATTTTTACCAATAAAATAAATATGCTTAGAAGATTATTTACTATTGCATTTATATCAGCATTTTCATCATGCAATACCAGGGATAACCCTGCAGATGATACCCTTCTAAATAATTTACCTGCACCATTACCGATCACCTTTTCTATTGATACAGTGCTTCCCCACGACCCTGCTGCTTTTACACAGGGACTGCAATTTTATAAAGGAAAATTATATGAAGGAACCGGCGAATTTGAAGAATCAACACTAAGGATTGTTGACCCAAAATCAGGAAAGGTTGAAAAAAAATATCTGATACCTGACTCAACAATTTTTGGTGAAGGCATTACGATTTTCAGGGATAAGATATACCAACTAACGTGGAAGAATAATAAAATATTTGTTTACAATCAGCATGATATCACTCATCCAATAAAAACTTTAAACTGGGGTTATGAAGGATGGGGAATCACGAATGACGGAACATATCTTATTATAAGCAATGGTACAGATAAAATATATTATGTACTACCGGATGAGGCAACCAATACTATGAAGCAATCAAAAATAATTTCAGTGGCTGATAATACAGGTTCTGTTGACAGCATTAATGAACTTGAATATATTGATGGATACATTTATGCTAACCGCTGGCAAACAAATGACATTTTAAAAATAGATCCGGCTAATGGGCACGTAGTTGGCAAAATAGATCTTACTGGATTGCTTGAGCAATACGATGCAAAAGATATAATTCCTGGTCAAACTAATGTTCTAAATGGAATTGCTTACGACAGTACAACAAAAAAATTATACATCACAGGTAAAAGATGGCCAAAGATGTTTATGATGACGTTGAATAAATAAGAGTTACAACCATCCCGATCTTTTAAACAAAAAATATAAAAGTACGCAGCTAGCTATTGTAAATAATATCACTGCATAAAAGCCATACTCCCACTCCGATTCGGGCATAAATTTAAAGTTCATTCCGTAGAAACCGGCAACCATTGTAGGCACAGCAATTATAGCAGCCCAACCTGCAAATTTTTTTGATACATCATTTTGCGAAATAGATATGAGCGAGAAGTTAGCTTCCATCGCAGTATTTAATAACTCTCTTGTATTCTCAACCATATCATTAATACGAACAACATGATCATATACATCACGAAAGTATGGACGTGTTTCTTCGGAAATACATTTAATGTCGAACCGCATAAGTCGGTTACAAATGTCTACCAGCGGTGATACGGCTCTCTTTACTTCCAACAGTTCCCGCTTTAATTCGTAGATGTGTTCAGTGGTTTCACGGCTTGGTTTTTCTTTAAATATCTTATCTTCTATTGCCTGAAGATCAAGTTCCAATTGATGCACCACAGGAAAATATTGGTCTACAATAAAATCCATAACAGAATACAATGCAAAACCCTGCCCTTTGCTAAGCAGGTTGGGTGTTTCTTCGCAGCGGCTACGTACATCAGCATACGAAACACCGGAACCGTGGCGGACGGTTACAATAAAATTGGGGCCTACAAAAAAATGCGTTTCACCAAACTCAGTATGACGTTCTTTATTTATATGCGCTGTACGCAAAACGACAAAAACCGAATCTCCATACAATTCAACCTTTGGGTGTTGGTGTGCACTATGAGCATCTTCCACAGCAAGGTCGTGCAAGCCGAACTCAGTCTGCTTAGCACTTCTTCTGAGGGCTCATGCAATCCTATCCATACAAACTGGTTATCAGATTTAAGCACTTCATGAACATCATTAAGTTCAACATCGCCAATACGACTGCCTTGTGAATATGCTGCACAATTAACGATCTCTTTCATTTATTTAATTTTAAATGATACGGGTTAAAAGTAAAATCTTTGAAATTAAAAATGAAGAATTAGTTTCCAGGATCGTTAACACACTTCCTGAAAAAAAATTATAACACTTTATTCAAACCCCATTGTTGAAGGGTTGGGTATGTAAAAACTTTCAGGCAGTCTTTATCCAATAATTTATTTCTTGAGGCTATCCATGTATCAGCATCTTTGCCATACATATTTTGTATCCTTGTATAGTTAAGTTCGTTCAACTTTCCCCAATGAAATGTGAATGGTATGTTTTCCTTCTCAAGCCTTGCCCACACTGCGGTATAAAATGCCTTGGTTCTTTCTGACGAAGCTGCATCAAGTTCAAGAATACACGTAAAATCAAATCGTGTGAATGCCAGTTTCGCTTTTGATTTTTTTATGAACCTGTATGCGAATATTCCAACGAAGGGACCTTTGGTTTTATTAAGTTCCAGCAATATTTCTGTAACCTTTGGTACTGATTTTATTGAGATGCCGATAGCCGCACTCATCAACTTTCCAAATAGCAGTGTGTTATCAAAAATTTCACCAAGGGTGCCGGTAACTTTCTCATAAGGTGTAAATGCACCGGCAATAAGTTTGTTAACAATCCCCGGTACAAGGGCAGGCACTGCATCAGTTAACTTTCCAACAAAAACGGCAGCATCATCTCCCGGTCCTACACCATTGGGATTGTGTACAGGATGTTTATAGTTAGTGCGATAAGGACGTTTATACATCGTTACTACATAAGCTCCCCCCGCAAGATCGTATGGGTTAATATTCACGGCGAAATGGTAAGGCCTTTCATTACCATTAGGAAGATTTGAATTACTAAAATCCAGCGTCGCCATTAATTTTTTAAGCGTATCATCATAAGGCATTCGGCGCAGGTAAGCTTCCAAAAGAAAAAGTTCTTCCGTTTCTATCATCACTCCATGAATAATTCCAAAGCTGCCCATACTTACAAGAGCAGAATTAAAGAGATCATCATCCTGTACCAATTCTGTCTGAAGATTTTTTATCAACGCTGCAGAAGCAACTGGTGCTGATTTTCTTTCGAGCCAAATGTGCCGTGTAGGGCTAACAATCATATGCAGGCCAACAACAAATTCCTGCGAAGGCCCGAAGTCAAACGCAGAGCCATGTGCACCCGTTGCAATAAGCCCTGCAATGGTTTGACCATTACTTGCACCTGAAGTTTTTAATGAAAGATTTTTATCACGAAGATACCTGCCGATCTCCCACACTGCATTACCGCATTGTGCAAAAAATAATTTTGTTACATCTCCTTTATACTTCGGGTTTACACTCTCTTTAGAAATATCGAAGATTGTATTCAATTGTTTGGTATCAATCATCAATCCACCTTGGGCAGTAGCGATCTTCATCCACGACCAACCGGCACCTAATGCACGCAATGGTAATTTTTGGGCGATGGCATCTTTTATCAATTGCTGCAATCCCTTTGTTGTATCATTATAACCATCCAAAGCATCTAATGAATGTTCATTCCCTATCACGTACAGGTTATTGATATTTTCTATAAATGTTTCATGTTTATTCTGCCATTTGGTGGCGCCCGTTTTAAATATTTTCATGTATAGCTTTTTTATAAGTGCCCGTGAATTTGGCAAGGTTTACTGCACCTGTAATCTATCTTCATCGGGCACCAAATGCCGAGTGTGACCACAGTTATTAATGCATAACCAAGATTTGTTCTTACCCTTATTACAGAAACTCCATTAACGTCTAATGAATCGCAAAGAGGCGTAGTGATTCCTCCTTTGGGGCTTTGTAATATTCCCCATAAATAAGAGCTCGCATTTACGGTAATTACTTCTGAGCCTGCCTGTGCATGTGTTTGTAACCGGTATGTGTAACAACCGCTCAGCATGATAAATGCTAATAAAAATAATAGAACAACAAACCCGGATCTGTGAAATAAAATAAGTTGCATACAATTTAATTAGAAGATGAATAAATTAAGGAACGGACAAAAAGATTTTCTTGAGGATGCAGTATTATAAATGTAAAGTTTATTTTCTCTTTTTGCAATAGTAGGGAAATTTCAGAGGCATCATTACAAACATTTTGAAACCTATAAAATGTTTAGCTACATTTAAGATTCGTAAGAAACAAATTGCCTTAAAAATTAATTCAAGGAAATATAATAACAATAAACATGAGAATAGTTGTAACAATTTTTATCCTGATTTTTTTTCGATACTGGCATTGGCTCAAATAAATAAAACAAACAAGACTGGCGCCAAACCTTTTGTACCGGGTGTTATTGACGAGATCCGATCAGCAGAATTAGGAAAAAGCAGGATCCTAAAGTGTAAAAATGTGAGTGTTTATTATGACTACCTGCCACAGGAAGACCATGCAACTATAATGCACCAGGCTTTTTTTAATGCGTTTAGAATATTGTATCCTTTACCTTCAGAAAATAAATAGACATGCCCATCCTTAATTTTGAATTCAAAGCAAAAACAAATGAGTTAGATAACTTAGAAAGGAAACTTTTAGAACTCAGTCCAAAATTTATTGGAGAAGACAATCAAACTGACACTTATTTTAATGTATCCAAAGGCAGGTTGAAGTTAAGAGAAGGTAATATTGAAAATTGTCTTATCTGGTATGAGAGAGAAAACACAGCAGGTGCAAAACAATCTGATGTTTTATTATATCACCACCATCCTGACAAAACTTTAAAAGATATTTTAGTAAAGGTGCATGGCATAAAAGTAATTGTAGAGAAAAAAAGAAGGATCTATTTTATTGATAATGTAAAATTTCATTTTGATACAATTGCAGAGCTGGGAACATTTATAGAAGTGGAAGCTATTGATAAAGATGGAAGTTTAGGAATTGAAAAATTAAAACAACAGGCTGAAAAATATGCTGCGTACTTTGGTATCCAGCCCGAAGGTTTTATTGCCCTCTCCTACAGTGATATGATTTTAAAGAGTTCAGAAAATAAAAAAACCGGTGCATTGTAAACACACCGGTTTCAATTATACAATCTTACAATCTAATTAAAACTTACCTCTTAAAGTTACTACGAAATTTCTGCCTGGCGCTGATAGTCCTGATGCAAAAACACGATAAAATTTATCAGTAATATTTTCAACACCAAATTGGATGGCTGCATGATTATTAATATCATACTTTGTGCGCAGGTTTAAAGTAAGCCATGCAGGCGTATATCCATTAACAGGATCGGCAGAATATAATTGGTTGTCCTCACCTCTCAAATTATAATTTTTTGATTTTTTTGCGGAATTATATAAAGCAAAAATTTCTGCTACAAATTTTGAAAAATTTCCGGTGAGGCTTGTCCTGCCGAACATCGGTGCAATATGATCAAGCGGATAATTTTTGGGGCTCTCTTTTATTCTTCCATAAGTATAAGTAAGCACTGATGAAAAAGATATATTCTCAGATATATCAGCCCCAACATTTGCGCTGATACCATAGATATATGCTTTTGCTTTATTTACAGTAGTTGATACATTGCTTAATACACCGTCATATAATACCTGGCTCTGACCATTAGAAGTTGTTGGCGCTGTAGTTAATGCATTGCGATAATCAGTATAAAAACCGGTTACGCCAATTTGCAGTTTGTTGGTAAATGTTTTGGCAATACTCAATTCATAATTAAAAGTATGCTCAGGTTTAAGATCAGGATTGGGAACGATAAGGTTTCCTGATGCGCTTTCAAAAACTTTGGTAAGATCATCTACATTCGGTGTGCGGAACCCGGTAGAAAACAATGGGGAAATTCTCCATCCGTCATCAGAAGAAATAATCACACCAATATTGCCTGTTAGTGAAGTGGAATTTTGATCTACATTATCAAAAGGAAAAGGAAAAAAAGTTTTATCATTAAATTTTGCAGAGAGTGCTGAATGCGTAAGCCGCAACCCATCGTTAAGTACAAAATTCTTATTTATCTTTTTAGTATGAATTCCATACAAAGCGTAAGACTGTGTGTGTGCGCCACCATCGGGGTATCTTGTATCTAAACTATTCCTGTTTCCGTTAGTTATATCTTCCTGATAAGCTTTTGACGCAACATCATTCAAAACAACTTCCGCCCCATAACGCAATTCATCTTTAGTAAATTTTTTACTAAAATCTGCATTTAAGCTATACACTTTTACATTCTCAATTCTGTGGTTGATTTTCGTTTTGCCAAATCCTCTGTTATTACGGCTTTCCTCAATATCCTGGTAAGCCGTTGTAATATTTGCTGCATCAAATAAGTTGTTTGTACCAAGGCTTAACGTATAAGCTGCCAGCAATCTTTTTTGCGGTCCGTAATACCATTGCGCATTTTTTAATTTACCGGCGGCATTTGTTTCAGTTAACCGGTCATAGCGAAAAATATTGCTGGTGGTGGAGTATTGAATATTAAGGAGATGTTCAGCATTACCGGTCTTTAGTAATATTTTTTGCAAAAGATCATATTGCTTATAACCCGTTTGCTTTTGAATATTGGGATCGCTGTTAGCAACCATGCTGTCCTTACCGTTTATTCTCTCAGCATAAAAAGATCTTTTTCCAAAATTTGGGTAAGAAGAATAATGATTCTTACCCTGGTGAACATCACCAAAATCAGAAAAAGTAAAGCTGGTTAAGCTGGCAATTTTATTTCCTCCAATAGAAATATCTGCATGACCTGTTTTTTCATTGTATGCTGATGAATAGCGCACAAAAGCATTGCCGCTTGTTACTGTGTTATTTGCATTTGATAACAATGGCTTCTTTGTATAAAAACTCATAACACCACCTAATGCATCACTTCCGTAGGCAACAGACGCAGTACCAAACAACACCTCAAGCTTATCTAATATTGCATTGTCGGTAGTTATTACATTTTGCAAATGACCTCCCCGGAAAATGGCATTGTTCATCCGCACACCATCAACAACTATTAAAACCTTATTGGCTTCAAAGCCACGAATGATAGGGCTTCCACCACCTAACTGGCTTTTCTGAACAAATACACTTCCTGTTTGCTCTAATAAAGTAGCGGTAGTTTGCTGGCTTAAGAACTGCATTTTTTTATTAGATAAAATAAGCATAGACTGGGCAACATTCTTTTTATTTTCCGGTGACCTGTTAGCAGAAATAACAACTTCATTTAACTTCACTTCTTTAAAAGTAGAATCGTCAATTTGTGGTTCAACCTGTGCCATTACAGCATGAGATGATAGTAAAACAAATAGTATTAGTAATATAGTTTTCATTTTTTTTATTATAATAGATAAGAGAATGACAGCACAGTGCTGCCTAAAAGAATTCAAAAAAAATAATTGTTAGAAATTTCAGGCTTTGGGCGGAGGAGAAGTATTATCATCTGCACCTTCGGTAAGATGCGGTACGGAAGAATAAAATTTATTTGGATCACGGATAGCAACCAGGTCATCATTTTCTTCAACCTGGTAAATAAAAAGATTAAATGTATTATCAACAGTATTCTTTCCTTTTTTATCAGGAGAAGAATTTTGTTTTGTTACAAGATTATAATTATCAACAAGTGCTTTTTCTTTTTTATCGTTAATGCAGTAAAGTATTACTTTGCCGTTAATCGTTTTCGTTTTTACAACGTCGTACATTTCGCCTTCAAGTAAAAACTCTTCGCCTTTTTCTTCCCAGAAAATTTCTTTGTTATCAGTAAGTGATATTACCTGTAATTCTTCTTCTTTAAGCTGCTTTAATATTTTTTCTTTAATAACATCCTTTTGCGCAGATTGAATGTGGCGCATTACAAGATAAAAACCAACCTGGCTATACGCTAAAAGAGAAATTAGTACTATGAGAGATAGCTTTTTCAGCACAGTTAATTTTAACGCAAATATATTAAATAATGCATAATAGAAACCTCACCCCACAACCTCTGTTTATTCTAGAGTAATTCCCACCCCTCTCCATATGGAGAGGGGATGCAGTGTTTTAAATGATAAATAAGATTGGGGGGTGAGGTTTATTAATGCGTTACTATATAAATTAATGAGCTGCATGTTTCCTTATTAAAAATTGCTCTACAATTAGAAACACAGCCTGTCCATCCGGCTTTCAAAAAATTGTTTTTACCGGTCATATATTTTTC
>JBKJSX010000248.1:0-6139 GCA_046594375.1 Chitinophagaceae bacterium | reverse complement strand
GTACATTTTCCCAGAGAAGTACAAAAGGCTATTGCCGGTATTACAGGATATTCTGCAGGGTTTGCCGGAGGAGATGATCATCACCTTGGCAAGTTGCAGGTGCAGCTTGATACAAGAATAGACGGAGACCTTGTGGAAGTGACAGGTACATTTGGATTGCGCGATTGGTCTGGTGATTGGGACGATAATTATGAAGGAAATATCCAAGTGGTTGTGGTTGCAGAATTAGCTTCAGCATCAGATCCAAGGCCAAGGGGTGATTTAACTATTGCAGGTGTGGAAATAACGCAGGCAACACAACACTTTAGAAGCAGCAGGCATCTAGATAGCGTTAATGTAAGGCCTGATAATTCAATTCCATTGTTTGCACGGAAGGACACTGCTATCAGAGTATATGTTGACTATGATCGCAATTCAGGTTTGCCTGTAATTAATACTTTATCAGGAGAACTGATTATTGATACTGGGTTCACTACAGTAACACTCACTCCTCAGAATGCTATATCACCAATGAGAGATAATCAAATTGACAGGGGTCAGATCAATCATACGTTGAATTTTGTAATACCGGAAGGCTATTGTCAAACACAACTATTATTAAAATGCAAAGTTTTTGACAGTGCAAGTTCTTCTCCAGCTTCAAGAGTTTTTGAAAAAACTATCTTCTTTGAAAACCGAGTACCATTAAATCTTTATGCTGTTGCGGTTCATTATACCGGTCAGGGATTAAATCTTGCAGCACCAACTTTAAATGATATTATAGGAACCAACGCATTTTCAAAAATGGAAGTTGTTTACCCGGTTCCTGAAGTACTTATATCCGGATATACTGAGATAGAATATAATAAAGACATGAGGGCTGATATCAATGATGGTTGTGGTGATGGATACAGCAGCTTATTGGATACTCTTCGTGATATGCAGGGAAGTTCTGACGATGTATATTATGGTTTTTTGCCTACAGGTTTTGATGGAGGCAGTGTTGGCGGCTGTGGCGGGGGATCAGGAAGAGTTGCTGCAAGTCCATTCACAGCATTTGGCGGACTTACTCAGGAGACCGGTCATGCATTTGACAGGGAGCATGCACCTTGTGACAGCAGCGCACGCTGTGGAAACCCCTCTAACCAGGATGACAATTATCCTAAATACGCAGACTTTGATTCTGACAGTATTGGAGAGTTTGGATACAATCCCCGGACCGATGATTTATTTTCTCCTTTGGATTCACACGACTTCATGAGCTATTCGGGCAACCAATGGGTGAGCCCTTATACATACATGGCACTGTCAGGATCATTCCCTTCGTCCGACGGCGTTACAGCATTTATGATGTCAAAAGCATTTTTATCCACTTCTGAAAGATCTGCTGCACATGTCCCGCCTGTAAATGTGGGCTCCTGGATTAATACAGCAACAATGAAGTTATATCTATGGATGGAAATAGACCGGAAAAGAAAGGTCAAAAGAATACCATCTTTTCATTTTTATACAAAACAAAATAATGAAAGCGAGCATGGGAATAATGAGGATTCACATTTGTCAGTTGAATTGCTTGATGAATATAATCAAACTATAACATGTCAGGCTTTGCAATGCAATTGCGAAAATTGTATTTCAAATTGCTTTCCAAAATCGTTCAGGCAGTATATTCCTTATAATGAAAGAGCAAAAAAACTTATTGTTTATGAAGACGAAAATGCGATATATGAAGAGAATATAATGCCAGCCCGAGACCATTTTATTGAACAGGAATATGATGAAAAACAAAAAGGGGTTCATTTGAGATGGGGATTAAAAGATAAAGATGAATCAACGTATTGGTATCTGATACATTGGCAGGATACTGACGGCCAATGGCGTGGTCTGTCCGCAAGAACAACAAACACGAATGCATTTATTACCTCAAAACTCTTTGGCAGAAGAAAAATCATGAAAATAAGGCTTTTGTGTTCAGCCGGTATCGACACAAAAATTATTGATTATGCTTTAGAGATTCCCAACCTGTTGCAAACGGATGTAACTATACTGCCTGTCGGCAATAAAAACTTAAAGAACTGGCTTACCGTTGCTGCCTTTGAATGCGGGAAAACTATTTCCAACCCTGAAATTATCTGGTACAATGGCAACCACATGGAAATAGGAAGAGGCAGGTCAATTAATCTAAAAAAGCTCAGAAGAAACAATAGCATTGTTCATGCAGTTATTTTTTATAACGGGAAGCGCTATCAAAATACATTTGCTAGTAATCAACACGGCAATTTTGAAAACACTCTGCTGATCAAAAAATAAATATTCAATAATAATTAATAATATAAAAACAATGGAAATAAAAACAAGTTCTGTAAATTTTGGCTCTTTTGAAGGATCCGGGCCAAGAACGTCAAGCGCTACAGTTACATTCACTCGCAGTGTATCGCAGGCTGTAGCTATAATGACTGGCTTTAAAGCCGCATTCTCATCTTCTGATGGAGATCACCATCTTGGAAATTTAGATATAAGAGTAAGAACTGACCCACCTTCAGGCTCTTCAGTTAATGTTACTGTAACATTTGGTCTAAGAGACTGGTCTGGCAGTTGGGACGACAAATATGAAGGACAAGTGTTTTTTGCAGTAATAGCAGAATAACCTTTCAACTTCGGTCTGCTTATAGATTTTATATTGGCTTTTTCAAATAATTTATCGAAGCAGAAATGGTATCAAATGAACTGAATGTTGGATTATAAAACCCCTCACCAGCAATACTCGCAGGTGATTCGATAAATATTGTTCACCAAATAAAAGCAATAAAGAAGGAAATGTAAAGATCACGTTCTATGAAACGCAACCGCTGAATAAGGATTTTAAAAAAGTTATTCAAAAAAAATAAATGTTGAAATAACAGAATAATTATCTACTAATATTTCTTAATCTTTAAACTTAATCACATGCCAAACTGGAAAGGAATTGTAGCACAAAGTTTTTCTCCTGACAAATTTAGTGAGTACTGCCATCAGCTGCATTGGACAACCTGGCGGCCATCTTTTATTGTAGTACACAACACAGCCATACCAACACTGGCCCAACGTCCCAATGGATTAACATTACAGCACATTCGGGGTCTCGAATCCTTTTATAGGGATAAACAAAAATGGAGTGCAGGTCCCCATCTTTTTATTGATGATAAACAGATCTGGGTGTTTACCCCGCTAACTGTTTCGGGGATACACTCCCCTTCCTGGAACAGCACTGCCTTAGGATTTGAAATGCTGGGAGATTATTCCAAAGAAAGTTTTACTACCGGAAGAGGATTAAAGGTGAGGCAAAATACAATTGCTGCAATATCAATTCTGAGCAGCATACTTGGCCTTGATCCAAGAAATTTAAGGCTTCACCGTGAAGACCCTTTAACAACACATGCCTGCCCAGGTGGAACCGTAAGAAAGCTGGAGATTATACAAGCGACCCAGGATTCTCTGGTAGCAATGCATGAAGGCGAACACCCGATAAAACCAGTGGCGTAATTGATCAAGGCTTATTTACGGAATCAGTACTCTTGCTAAAAATATTACTGATCTTACTTTTTATTTCTGCTAATTTATTTTTCATGCCTTCAACATTAAAAAGAGTTTCTCCCGGGTTTCTTTTCTTTTCTTTCCAGAGAAGAACGATCAATAACACAGCATTAAATAAACACATTGCAACCAGCCAGAAATAAAATTCATTTTTCTTAATAAAGAATAAGCTTATTGGAGCAGCAATTACAAGGGCTGAAAAAATGATAAGTAAAAATTTTTTCAGGTAAATAAAATTTAAAAAATATGCAAAGCCAATTGCAATTAAAAGTTCAAACAAGCCGCCATCTAAAAATGTTTCCATAACAAATCTTTATCATTGTATGTATGAAAAACAATACATAAATTTATGATGTATAGATTAAACATTGTTTTATTTCTTAAAAATTAAATAATGCCAAAGAACAAAAAAAAGCAGGCAAAAACTAAAGAAAACAACGATGTAACATCATCGAAAATGCCACAACAAAGAGCTACTAAGACACACGTAAATTATTTAGATAAGCCTGCTACATCAACGCATAAGATTCATCCCAGGCAGCCGTTACCGCCAATAGAGGAAGGAGATACTGTTTCGGATGATTGCCCCTCACCGCCCACAACAATTGATTAAAATTTATCGCCGACCCTTTTTCGAAAATGAATTATTTGTGTGTTTAGCCTTGTAAATGAAATCACTTTTAAGAGTTCTACATAATTTATGACTATTGTAAACCCTCACTTAAAATAATGTATCATGGCAAAGCAAACAAAAACAAAAAAGTCTGTAAAGACTGAACAAAAGCCAGTTAAAAAAACGGCAACGGCAAAAACAAAAGCAGCAGCTTCACCTGCGCCAAGACTCTCAACAGGAAAAGTACAAGCTATTAAGGCGCAGGAAATTAAGGTCTCTTACTTAATAAAAGCTGCTAAGTTTTCTGCAGCCCGCAAAAATGATGAGATCCATCCACGCAAAGTGATTCCAAAAGTTCCGACAGGCACACCTGTGATGGATATGATGCCTACATCACCATTGGCATTTGAAGATAATGTAACCATGGCAGCACTCTCCGACGGGAGAATGGGTGCTTCTCCAATGACACCTTTTGATACGATCACACTTGTAAAAAATATGCAGCTAAATGATGTGGCAACTGCAGATACAGCCTCTCATGTTTGCGAGCCAAGTTGTGCTATTAATGGCAACGTTGTTTTTTATACAGGCAACTGGTTTGCCGCCGTTTCCGTAGATGGTGGAACAACTTTTAAATACATCAATCCCTACACAACTTTTGCAAATCCTCCCGGTATGGTTTTTTGCTGCGACCAGGTAGTACATTATCTAAAAAGCATCGACACATTTGTATGGCTGTTGCAATACGGAACAGATTCATCCGGAAAAAATATTCAGCGTATAGCTTATGCTACAACTCCCAAAGTAAAAACCGGTTCATGGAAATTTTTTGACATAACACCTGCAAGTATTGGACAACCTGCCGGAATATGGATGGACTTTCCTGATCTTGCGGATGGCGCAAATAATCTTTACATGACAACCAATTGCTTTGCCGGCAATACCTGGAAAGCTTCTGCAGTTGTTAGAATAAAATTATCCAGTTTCACTTCCGGAGTTTTATCTGCAACACGTTCCGTAACTAATGCCAATTTTAGTTTACGTGTTGCGCAAAATTGCGGAACAACAGCATATTTTGTATCACACAATAATACCAGTTCGATAAGAGTATTTTCATGGAAGGAAACATTGGCAGCGCCAACATTTAAAGACGTTGTAGTAGCATCATGGTCGGCAGGGCCGTACAGTTCAATTACACCGGATGGTAAGGATTGGCTTAAGCGTGCGGATGGACGGCATGTTGGTGCGGCACTTGCGGGCAATGAATTATGGTTTTCATGGGGATCCGCAAAAGGTGGCGCAAACGCACGACCACAGGGTTTTGTACAGATTGCCCGCATTAACGCAATAAGCTTAACACTTATCGAAAATATAAATCTTTGGGATCCTAATTCTGCGATCTTTTATGCAGGGTTAAATACCAACATCAATAATGAAGTAGGAGTTTCATTTATGATCGGCGGCGGAACACGCTTTCCTACACATGTTGTGGGTATACTCACCGGAACCAAAAGACAGGTAACTACTTTTGTAAGCAACCGCGGACCTGCAGATAATAAATGGGGCGACTATCTTACGGTTAGAAAGAATTATCCTAATCAAAAACTTTTTTGTGCAACAGGATATTCATTGTTAAGTGGTGCCGGCTCTTCTGACGCTACACCAAACTTTACAATCTTTGGACGTTCTTCTGAAGTATGATATGATTGAAATTGTTTGTCTTTTTTTCATGGCAGGTTTTTAACCTGCCATGTTTTATTGATATATTCCATTACACCGGTTTAAAGAAACAAGCTTTTCCATCTTCAGGTCATTACTAAAATGGTTGCTATAAATTATTAAGTACCGTCGGGATTCTTTAAGGTATTCTGCAATTTCATCCAGATTTAGTAAAAAAATAATAAATGAACTCTTGCTTTTATTAACTTATTGTTCGTTCTTGTGGTTGTAACCCCAACCCTTATCCAAAGCGAT
>JBKJSX010000256.1:0-5121 GCA_046594375.1 Chitinophagaceae bacterium | reverse complement strand
TTTTTTGAACTCTAAACATTAAGCGTGCTTAACACATTATTCATCGTTCGTACCGCATCAGCGCTTTTATTAAATGTTGCCTGCTCTTCTTCGTTCAATTTAAAATCAATGATTTTTTCCCAACCATTTTTGCCAATAACAACAGGCACCCCAAGGCAAATATCTTTTTGCCCATATTCACCATTAAGACTAACGCAGCAAGGCATTAATTTTTTCTCATCTCTCACAATTGATTCTACCAATGCTGCTCCACATGCGCCGGGTGCATACCATGCAGATGTTCCTAATAATCCTGTAAGTGTTGCGCCTCCAACCATTGTGTCTGCAGCAATTTTTATAAGTTGTTCTTCACTTAAGATATTGTTAACAGGTGTTCCGTTGTAAGTTGCCAAACGTGTTAAAGGGATCATTGTAGTATCACCATGTCCACCAATAACTACCGCCTGAAGATCGGCGGCTGAACAACCAATTGCAGTTGATAAATAATATTTAAAACGGCTGCTGTCTAATACGCCACCCATGCCTATCACTCTTTCTTTTGGTAAACCGCTGGATTGTAATGCAAGCCACGTCATAGTATCCATCGGGTTGCTGATAACAATAATTATTGCATCAGGCGAATGCTGTAAAATATTTTGTGAAACTCCTTTTACAATGCCTGCATTTATGCCAATCAATTCTTCACGTGTCATGCCCGGTTTGCGTGGTATTCCTGAAGTGATGACTACCACATTGCTGCCTTTGGTTTTTGCATAATCATTTGTACTGCCCACAACTTTTGTATCAAAACCAAGCATGGTGCATGTTTGCATCATATCTATGGCCTTCCCCTCTGCAAGCCCTTCCTTAATATCCAGCAATACCAGCTCTTCGCACAATTCTTTTCTTGCAATATTATCGGCAGTGGTTGCACCTACGGCGCCTGCACCTACAACAGTTACTTTCATGTTTTATTAATTTTAGGTAATAAATTTTTATCAGCGTGGCAAAGGTAATAGATTACAAAATTTATTTACAAAATTCTTAACTACGGCTCATATGTATTTCCTCTATTTTCGAATGTCTATCCCCTAATACAACACAGCAATATCAAATGAGAAAAATTCTTGCATTCATCATTATCTTTTTATGCATTTACTGTAATGTTTTTTCACAAGTGAAGCTTACCGCCATTTTTGATTTCAATAATTCCGCTGTAAAGCTCAACTGGAATATGATCAACACAAACATACGAACCAGTTATCTTTTATTAAGAAGTGCTGATGGCAAAAGCTGGACCGAAGCGGCGAAAGACAGGATGCTGCGAAATTACACAGAAGATGATATTTATTTTTTTAATGACAGGAGTTTTTTGCCTGGCAAAAATTATTACAGGATAAAAATTGCTGATGGCGATAATAATACAATTTCGCTTTCACCTATAGTAGTGGTAAATACAAAAGGCACGGCATATAATACAAATGCAAAAAGTACACAAAGCCAAACTACAGCGATACAAAGAACATCTCCCAAAATAAATACAGAACCACAAGGAAATAGTAGCTGGGTGATTTATCCAAATCCTGTTACGGATGTTTTAAAACTTGCTTATAAAGGGCAGGGAGATTTGAAAGGTGTTGTGTTTGTGCAGATACAGGATGCAACTGGGAAAGTGGTAATTAAGTTTCGTTCAGGCTCAATGTATAAATTAATTCAAATACCGGTTTCTAATTTGCAGAGAGGCTTATATTCAATACAGCTAACGGTTTTAGATCAATTAATGATGAGCCAAAAATTTATTAAACAATAATCAAAAAAAAAGAACAATTAACAATTGGCAATAAGCAAAGTTGATTAATGACAACTGACTTACTGACCAACGATTTGCTTAAAGAGCCGCAGCAATCTTATCCATCTTCACGCTCCCTGAAAATGCCTGTTTAAAATTTCCTTTTTTATCGTATACATAAATTGCAGGAAGGCTTTCTACTTTAAAGAAAACCGGAAGAAAGAATTTGGCATCTCTGCCCATCGTAATATTTGGATAGTTTTCTATTTTATAATTTGTGTAGAATTTTTTCATTTCATCATACCCTAAATATTCAACCATCACAATTTGGGCATCTTTAAATTTATCAATGTTGGCAATTAACGCTTCTGTTTCATGCTGGCAATGCTCACAATCGGGACTAAAAATTATAAAAACTGTAGGCTTTCTTTTTTTAAGATCATCCCTTGTAAACGTTGTACTATCTGATGCTTTATAAATTGTAAATTGTGGGAGAGTTGGAAAGCGAAGATAAATTGGTTTCGTACTATCGGCTTGAGAAAAAGCAAATTGTGTTATTAAAAAAGCAATTGCTAACAAGTAAAATCTTTTCATTATCAATATTTTTTTAAAGATAATTTTTTCTCTTGATTGCGAATGAAGGAGATCCCATTTGGATAAATTCTTAACAGGCATTTTGGTTTTGATTTTCAACCATTACCTTTGCCGCTAAAAATTTTTGTTATGGCTAATACATCAGACATGCGTTCGGGGCTTATCTTAAAAATAGATGGAAGCTTATATACTGTAATAGAATTCGGACAAAATAAAACTGCCCGGGCAGCAGCAAAAGTTTGGGCAAAATTAAAAGGTGTGGATAATAACCGCACCATTGAACAAACATGGAACAGCGGCGAAACTATTTATCCAGTAAGAGTTGAAAAAAAACCTTACCAGTTTTTATATAAAGATGATTCAGGCTATACATTTATGGATACTGAAACATATGAGCAAATTTCGGTTCCCGAAACTATGGTGGATGCTCCACAATTTTTAAAAGACGGACAGGAAGTATCAGTATTATTAAACACCGAAACTGAATTGCCTATGGGAGTTGAACTGCCCGATAAAATAACAGTTCGTGTAACCTATAGTGCACCGGGTGTAAAAGGAGATACTGCTACAAGAACATTAAAACCTGCTACGGTTGAAACAGGTGCAACAGTAAACGTTCCCTTATTTGTGAATGAAGGAGAACTAATAAGAATACAAACAAAAACCGGTGAGTATGTTGAACGGGTGAAGGAATAATCAGGGTAAAATGGTCTTTCAATTTCTTTTGCTTTTTTGCAATTTTGGCTCAATAAATCACTTTTTTGTCAGCATTTTTCTCAAAATCATTCATTTTTCTTTAATTTTTTATTATTCTGAAATTTGAGGAATTGATAAATGATTCCCTATCTTAGCCGCCCATTTATTCTTAACTTAAATATCTTGTGATGGATATAAAAAAAATTCAGGAATTAGTAAAACTGATTTCTAAAACCAATATCGGAGAGATAAGTATAGAGGAAAAAGATTTTAAGATCACCATCAAACAAAAAAAGGAAGCTGTACAAAATTTTTCTACTCCATCTTATCAACAGCCACCACTACAGCTTCTTCCGGCTACAGCACCCAAAACAGAAAAACCTGCCGAAGAAGAGTTGACCAAAGCAGACAATCTAATTACTATAAAAAGCCCGATGATAGGTACATTTTACCGACAGGCGGGACCGGGAAAACCCATATTTATAAATGTTGGGGATGATGTAAGTACAGGAAGTATAGTTTGTATAATTGAAGCAATGAAATTATTCAACGAAATAGAAAGTGAAGTAACAGGTAAGATTGTAAAAGTTTTAGTGGAAGATGCATCTCCTGTCGAATTTGACCAGCCATTATTTTTGGTAGAACCTTCTTAATTCAATGCAAAATTAAAAATGTAAAAACGAAAGCATTGTGTCATTTTACATTTTAAATTTTCCATTTTTAATTTAGAGATAAATGTTCAAAAAGATATTAATTGCCAATAGAGGAGAAATTGCATTACGAATTATCCGTACGTGCAAGGAAATGGGAATTAGAACAGTTGCTGTTTATTCTACTGCTGATAAAGACAGCCTCCATGTAAAATTTGCTGACGAAGCAGTTTGTATTGGCAAACCCCCCGGCGCAGACAGCTATTTAAATATTCCTCATATAATGGCCGCCGCAGAAATTACTAACGCAGATGCTATTCACCCCGGTTATGGTTTTTTGGCTGAGAATGCAAAGTTTGCACAGATATGTGGCGATCATCAAATAAAATTTATCGGGCCAACACCTGACATGATAAATTCAATGGGTGATAAAATTACCGCAAAGGAAACCATGATAAAAGCGGGTGTACCTGTGGTTCCGGGAGGCAAAGGTTTATTAAGCAGCGTAGCGCATGCAAAAGAAGAAGCCAAAAATGTTGGCTATCCAATTATATTAAAAGCCACAGCAGGTGGAGGTGGCAAAGGGATGAGGGTGGTTTGGGAAGAAAAGGAAATTGAAAAAGCATTTGACAATGCAAAAACTGAGGCAGCAGCATCGTTTAAAAATGATGGCATCTACATGGAAAAATTTGTAGAGGAGCCTCGCCATATTGAAATACAAATTGCAGGCGACCAGTTTGGTACAGTTTGTCATTTAAGTGAAAGAGATTGTTCTATTCAGCGCCGTCATCAAAAACTGGTAGAGGAATCTCCCTCCCCTTTTATGACTCCGGAGTTAAGAGAACGCATGGGGCAGGCTGCTATTAAAGCAGCCGGTGCAATTAACTACGAAAGTGTAGGCACGGTAGAATTTTTGGTAGATAAACACAGGAACTTTTATTTCATGGAGATGAATACGAGGATACAGGTGGAGCATTGCGTTACCGAAGAAGTAATTAATTACGATCTAATAAAAGAACAAATAAAAATTGCACAGGGCGAAACCATTTCCGGTAAAAATCATTATCCTCAAATGCACGCCATTGAATGTCGCATAAATGCTGAAGATCCATACAATGATTTTCGTCCTTCTCCCGGCAGGATAACTGTGCTTCACCAACCCGGCGGGCATGGTGTAAGAGTTGATAGCCATGTTTATGCTGGCTATGTAATTCCACCTTATTACGACAGCATGATCGCTAAATTAATTTCCATTGCACAAACACGTGAAGAAGCCATCAACACTATGAGCCGTGCTTTAAGCGAATATATAATTGAAGGAGTAAAAACTACCATTCCTTTTCACCAGCAATTAATGAGGAATGAAGATTTTATCAGCGGCAACTTTACCACGAAGTTTTTAGAAGGTTTTAC
>JBKJSX010000139.1:0-3403 GCA_046594375.1 Chitinophagaceae bacterium | reverse complement strand
GTTGCAGTTAATGCCCGCGTTTTAAAAACCTGGAGATTAAATGCCATGTGCGTCTATGAATTATTTGCAGTCCAGTTATGAAATTCGTCGTCTAAAGTTATTTCTTCAACATATTGCGACTGCTTTTTGGCAGATGTTTGTTTGAACATTTTAAATAAATAAAACAATAATGCCAATGCGATCAATCCCGCCCACAAAGGAAAACTATCTTCTACATTTTTAACTTTTATACCTTTCATCGTCATTACATACAGAGCTGTAACCTGCACACCATTAAAAAGAAAATGCAATAAAATGTTTAGCCATAAGCTTCCGCTGTAATAAAAAATAAATCCCAAAACTAGACCCAGCGCAAACCTCACTAAAAATCCATAAAAAGATAAATGTATAAGGCTAAAAATTATTGCAGTAAGAATAATGGCAACCCATGGTCCTTTAAACCATCTTGCAAATAAATTTTGTAAGCCGCCCCTAAAAAATGTTTCTTCAAAAATGGCAGGCAAAAGTGCGATCACTAACAACGAAATAATGAATCTTGAAAATGAATTGATATTTATCAGGGCAGCTTCCTGCGCTTCCCTGGCAAGTTCCATTGCTTTAAATTTTGCAGCCCAATACTCTGAAATTGGTAAAATTTTATTTAGGGTACTTAATGCCCCTGACAAGGGGAAAGTCAAAATTAAAATTCCAACTACTAATAAGATCTGTTTAAAATTAAAATGAAAATTAAATCCCATGTACGCAAGAGGTTTGCGGTAGCAGATAGAAGCGAAAATATGAACCGGTACAAAAAAAATAAAAAAAGTTGACACTGCCTGCAACACCATATTAACATTGTAAAACTTTGGTTGCAAAATATCTTCTGCCTTTAGCGGGAACGATTGCCCTGTCATCATTGTCCAAATTGCCAAACTTGCCAAAGACCCAATTATCAATCCGCCGCCTGTGAGCCCGAAAAAGATCGCCAGTTGTGAAGGATATCTTATATTCTTAGAGTTATAGTCTGGCATCATATCGTTAAATTATAAGTGCGTAAATTTACAGCCAAATTTTTTAGATCAGTTATTCTGTAAAGTCATTAAGTAAACCTAATGACAAAAAACCTAATGACTAAATGACAAATGATTAAAATCGGCAACATAACATTACATGACTTTCCATTGCTGCTTGCGCCAATGGAAGATGTAAGTGATCCGCCATTCAGGGCTGTGTGTAAAGATAACGGTGCAGACCTGATGTACACTGAATTTATCAGCAGCGAAGGTTTGATAAGAGATGCCATAAAGAGCCGTAAAAAGCTGGACATATTTGATTATGAAAAACCTGTAGGCATACAAATTTTTGGTGGTGATGAAGACAGCCTTGCAATGGCAGCAAAAATTGTTGATGCAACAAACCCTGATCTTCTTGATATAAATTTTGGATGTCCCGTAAAAAAAGTTGCGTGCAAAGGCGCAGGCGCTGGTGTGCTAAAAGATGTTCCGCTGATGATACGCTTAACGGATGCGGTTATTAAAAGCACTAACCTTCCGGTAACTGTAAAAACAAGATTGGGCTGGGACGACAATACAAAAAATATTGAAGATGTTGCAGAACGTTTGCAGGATATCGGCATAAAAGCGCTTGCCATTCATGGAAGAACAAGAACTCAGATGTATAAAGGAGAGGCAAACTGGACGCTGATTGCAAAGGTGAAAGAGAATCCAAGAATAACGATCCCCATTTTTGGAAATGGCGATATTGATTCACCGCAAAAAGCATTGGAGTACAAAAATAAATATGGTGTGGATGGCATTATGATTGGACGTGCTGCAATTGGTTACCCTTGGATATTTAATGAAATAAAACATTACGTAGCAACTGGCGAAGTTTTAGCCCCACCAACTATTGAAGAAAGAGTGGACGTTTGTAAAAATCATTTGAGAAGGTCTGTTGAATGGAAAGGACCAATTGTTGGCATAAATGAAATGCGCAGGCATTATGCAAATTATTTAAAAGGTATGCCCAACATAAAAGAGTTTAGGGGTAAACTTGTTACTTTAAAAGAACCTCCAGAAATAGAAGCAGTGCTTGATGAAATTATTAAACAATATGCCGGCTACGATTTTGAAAGAGAGCCTATCGTTTTACATAACTATCATGAGCACTGTCCGGTGTGAGACGTGAGGCTTGAGAGATCAAGGTGGATTTTTTTCACGTTTGCCGTTTCACGTTGCTCTTACCAATTGCTAAATCTTATCCCAACATTATAGGTCCGCATGTCCAATGCATTTGCAAAAATTGATTTTGGAACATAAGAGCCATACAAACGTATTGGGCCAAGACCAAGTTCGCCAATGTAAGAGAACTTCCATTTTTCAAGATCATAATCTCCGCGGTTTTTTAATTTGCCGCGTTCGCCGCTAATTTGTTTGTTGCGGCTGTTATATAAATATCCGATACTTGCACCTGCACTAATGCTTAGGCCTTTGCTTGAACTATTAGGATTGGTTCTGAAGTTTAGCATAAAGGGTACTGTAACATAATCCGCTGACAGCTTGTTTTTGGAGAAATTAACTGAATCTCTTAAAACAAAAGCATGATTTATGCTTTGCAAAGTTGCATAAGGATTTACACCGCCTTCTTTAAAACTCACATTAGATTTAAAACGGTAATTGTTAAACTCTACGCCTATACCATACTTAAGGTTTACGTAGTGCTTGATGAGATTTAATCTTTGCATGAACACCCAAATATTTACATTAGTGGACTTACCTGTTTTTAATTTAAAATCATTGGCGCTTAGTGGAGATGTAGTGCCGGGTTTATTAAGAAGAAACCCCTGTGACGTTGCCGTTGCATAATTTGTTTTATCATCCCAATTGGCAAACCCAAGATCAACAATAAACTGCGAAGTACTTACATTAGAATGTTTTTGATCTCTGCGATTGCCAGAAGTTTCACTTGTTTGCCTGCGCTGTTGATCAGGTGAATCTTTTTTTATGATCACCATACCGCCAATTTTTATAGTATCGGCATGCTGTGTTTTTGCAGAGTCATTTTGTGCCAACAATGTTGCCGATACAAAAGTTGTTGCAATTATTAATGAGATCCGTTTCATTCTTATTTATTTTTTTAGTGTTTCAGACTTTATTTTAGTTATCCTTTGGTAGTTCTGATTTAAAACCATTATTCTTAAAAGGTATTTTATTTTCAATAACGCGTTTTACTTTCTTTAAGAAATTACCTACTTTACTTTTTTTAAATTCTTCAGTAGTGATATTGTAAAAAATATAGTTCTCGCTTTTTACTTCTGCATCTGCAATGTAAGAAGCAGGCTTTACATTGCAGATGCAGAAGTAAAAAGCGAGAACTATATTTTTTATAATATCACTACTGAAGAATTCAAAAAAAGTAAAGTAGG
>JBKJSX010000075.1:0-8183 GCA_046594375.1 Chitinophagaceae bacterium | reverse complement strand
CCTGCCTTGTATGCGATGAATTTCTTCAATTGCTTTATCTGTGGCTGCTGCCATCAGTTGATGCATGGTTGCCGGGTCGTCTCCTTCTACAAAATAAGGCGTCCATCCACAGCCTCTATAAAATTGTTCCAGCTCTTCATGCTCTATTCGTGCCATGATAGTTGGATTGCTGATCTTATAACCATTTAAATGAAGGATCGGCAGAACGGCCCCATCGCTTATCGGATTTAAAAATTTATTTGAGTGCCACGCAGTAGCTAAAGGAGCTGTTTCCGCTTCACCATCACCCACAATGCAGGCTACAATTAAACCGGGATTATCGAAAGCTGCGCCAAAAGCATGACTCAATGAATAACCTAACTCGCCGCCTTCATGAATAGAGCCAGGAGTTGTTGGCGCCACATGGCTGGAAATACCACCGGGGAAAGAGAATTGCTTAAATAATTTCTTTAATCCTTCTTCATCTTGTGTTACGTTTGGATACACTTCGCTCCAGGTGCCTTCGAGATAAACATTGGCCACTATTGCAGGGCCTCCGTGACCAGGACCAGCGATGTAAAACATGTCAAGATCATATTTTTTAATGACCCTGTTTAAGTGCACATAAATAAAATTCTGACCCGGTGTGGTGCCCCAATGCCCAACCACCAAAGGTTTTACATGTTCCAGTTTTAAAGGCTCTTTCAGCAATGGATTTTCATATAAATAAATCTGACCTACTGAAAGATAGTTGGCAGCACGCCAATAGGCATCCATCTTTTGAAGTAATTCCGATGATAAAGTCTCAACTGCGGTATCAGTAATTTCTGTTTCCATGATATTTATTTTTATTATTTCTTAATAATCTATTTTAGGATTATATCCATCAGTCATATTGGTATATTTCATTTTTGAATGGTCCATGATATTTTCCTTTAAGGATGTGTATTTAATTTTTCAATTAATGTATTAGATATTTCATCTGAAGAAATCCCATAACCATTTACCAACAGCCCTTTAGTGCCAAACCTCGGTGAAGAAATAGCATATAGTATTGACTGATCATCAGGATTTGTTTCGCCTTCAAAGCGGTAAGTTTTATCAATTTTAAAATCATCGGGTGATAATACCAAATTTGCATCTTGACATACCAAAGTTTCCTGTTGTATATTAAAGTCTGTTGTGTAGCCTTCTTTTTTTAAACCATTAATCGTTTCTGATAATGTGCCATAATATTCTTTCATGTTTAGTAGCTTATGCTTTTGAAACGGCATCCCTGATGGTATATTTCCCGGATTGATTAAGTTGTTCCTGTAATTTTTCCAATGGAATGAGTTTATTCATAGTAAGCTCCGCAATTGGCGGATTCAATTGGATTTCAGCGTTTGTAACATCCGGGAGTTGCAGCAGCATTTGCTTTACACTGTTTACACAACCGCCGCAGCTCATTCCTGATAATTCATAATTTTTTTTCATCGTTACAATTTTAAATTGTTTCATTCAAACTAATAGGTTAAGCCCTCCATGGGCATGGGGAAAATAAAATCCACGAACACATTGTGGTGAGCCTTTGATACATGCTCTTTAAATGACTTCATGCTGCGATGCATTACGGTTGTATATGCCTTTCCCAACTTCAATACAATTTTTTCGAGATCCAATAATTCTTTTTTGATAACAGCCGCTCTTTCTTCATTTTTTACTGGTAAATTCTTATCAAGTTGCAGCATATTTTTTTCAAAGACTTTATCAGCCTCTTCGTAAAACGAAGTAAGCAGAGGATCGCAGGAATAAGTTTTTATATGAGAAAATTTGATCGCGGATTTTTTTTCTGCTTCATCTAGTTTACTATCACTATTAGCTGCGAGCAGGGAGATATACACAGGAAATTTAAGCAGCGCATCATATTCACTTTCAGAAATATTTTTGATCCGATTCATTTTATATATTTTAATTATTTCATTCGGGAATTACATTTATTACAAGGGCCAAATTATTTAACCCCGCTGATGACTTTTTATTTGTATTGTATCAAGAGAAGTTTTTAATTTAACAATCGCACTGTTAAGAGCAAGTTCATAAGTATTTGCCAAGCCAGTAACAACAAATGGCTGCCGGCCTTCAACCCGGGCTTCAAGCAAACATCTTTTATAATTTATTCCTTCTTTCGAACCGTTCTCCTTAAATAGATGAACTTCCAACCGTGTTATATGTTCGCTAAACCTGTTTAGCTCTTCTAATAATAAGCTTTCCAACTTGGCACCAAATGCTTCATGCACGCTTAAATTTTTGTCAGTGTTTATTTGAATAGTCATATTATTTTTTTTAAATGATTACTCTATTTTCTTTTTCGTGACCAGGAAATCCACACTGCAATTAATATAACAATGACAAGGATAAAAAACCACCAACCCATGTGCATTCCCCCAGTAATAATTATGTTCGTTATGTTGCATCATAATTTTAATTTTTTAATTTTAAAGCATCGCATTATTACTGCGATTAATTACCCATTCCTCTCATCGATCTCATTCCATTCATACTTTTATTACCTGTTCCTGTTTGCTTACTTTTATTGAGTATTCAAAACATTGCAAACCAATTTTGCAATCATCAATTCCTCATTAGTTTTAATAACACGAACCTGTACTTTACTTATCTCCGTAGAAATAACAGGCTCGTTATTCATGTTTTTTATTTCATCTAATTCAATCCCTAAGAACTCAAGATTATCACATATTTTGCTTCGTACTTCCGGTGAATGTTCACCGATGCCACCTGAAAATACCAATACATCTAAACCTCCGAGTGCTGCTGCAAATGAACCGATCCATTGTTTTGTTTGATAACAAAACAATTCGATTGTTTCTTTAGCACGGTTATCTGTGTCTTCAATTTTCATTAGTTTCCGCATATCAGCGTTGGTTTCTGATATGCCCAGCAAACCGGATTCGTGATTGATTAAATGACTAAACTGCTTTGGATTGAGTTTTTCAAACTGCATTAAATACCATGCAACACCGGGGTCAAGATCACCAGTGCGTGTGCCCATTGGCAATCCGGATGTGGGGGTGAAGCCCATGCTGGTGTCAATACTTTTGCCATCTTTTACGGCTGCAAGGCTTGCCCCATTGCCGAGATGTGCTAAAATTATTTTGCCTTTTGCTGTTTCATCTCCGGCTACATTTTTAAGTTCTTCTAACAGGTACGCATAAGAGAGGCCATGAAAACCATATCGCTGAATTCCTTTTTCAAAAAAGCGGCGTGGGATAGATAATAGTTTCGCAACAGTTGGCATAGAAGAATGGAAGGACGTATCAAAACAGGCTACCTGTTTTAATGAAGGATAACGCTTTCTAAAGATCTCAATCAGTTTGGTTTCTTCAGGCAAATGTTCAGGATCAAAGGCGCTTATCTTTTTTAATTCATTCAAGAGATCATCGCTGATAATTTCAGGCTCCGTATGTTCCATACCATGAACAATGCGATGGCCAATAGCTTTGATTGAATCAAAGTCCTCCTGTTTTTCGAGCCAGTCAATAAGGATGTTAGCAGCTTCATCGTGATCTGCAGATTTAATGCTGATGCTATATTTTTCTTCACCAACCGAATTAGTAATATTGAGTTTTACATTTTGCGTACCAATGTTTTCTATCTCTCCACTAAACAATTGTTCAAGTGGTTCTTGAATTTTGTATAAAGAAAACTTGATGCTGGATGAGCCACCATTGATCGTTAAAATATTTAAATTCTCCGTACTCATTAATTTATTGTTTTTAATCCGAATGACTCCAGTCTTTTGCAGGTATCTTCATAACTGGTATGACGAATGCCTGTTATTCCCAAACTTTCAGCAACACTTACAAACATGGGTTGATCTTCAATATAAATTACTTCGTCAGGCTTAACATGGGATATATCTAGTGCTAATTTAAATATATCGATATCGGGTTTGCGGAAATGAACGTAACTGGAGGAGATAAAAAAATCGACGAAATTTGCGAGGTTAAATGTTTCAATACGGTAAGTATTCAATTCTCTTCCTTCATTGCTGACAACAGCTATCTTTAAATTATATTTCTTTTTCAATTCAATGATGAATTCAATCATTCCCGGAAGTTTTTCGGATTGGGCAAACATAAATTCCCTGAATTCATTTTTAGTAAATGATCTCTCTTCATAAAATACAGTCCGGTCTAAATATTCTTCAAGTGTGAGCTTTCCTAATTCATAAGTGTCGAATGTAAGTGTGTGCCGTGTATCCATTTCGGGTATATCCAGACGAAATTTTTCTGCTGCCTGGTGCCGCGACACATGCCCCCATCCATTTGTAAGCAAGACGCCTCCAATATCAAGAAACAAGGTTGTGATATTTTTTTCTTTCATGATTAATTTTTATGTGTTGATACTTTCTTCAAAGCTTCAAATCCTGAAACAACATCAAACAATTCTTCATCAATAGAACTCTGGCGCAGACGATGATATTTTTTGTTGAGATCATCCAGCAAATCGCCGATATTTTTTTCTGCTCTTTGCATGGCATCCAAACGACTTGCGTTTTCACTTGCTAATGATTCAATACATGCTTTAAATAAGGAAGTAAAAAGGTAGCCGTTAATTAATGCGATCAGTGTTGGTTTTGCATCACCTGCAATTTGCGGAAGTAGTTTGGTAGGCCATTGAATTTCTTCTATAAATTTTTTCCATTTTTCGTCCAATGGCAAAAACCGTTGCATCACTGGCATATAACCTCCTCGGGTTTTCGGTTGGTTATGAAAAATATAAAACTCCTGTATATCTTCTTTATCCTGGCTATCCTGGCTTCTGCTTAAAATCTCTGTAATGAGTGGAGTGATAGCACTAATGTCATTCGGAACCGGATATAATTTTTTTGAGATTAAATCATTATCCAACAACAACAATTGAATACGTTCACCAATACACCATATTTCTTTTTTACCTGGCAATACTTTGAGAGAAGCGGTTACAAAGTCAGCCATTGAATCATTAAAGCGTGCAACTAGTCCCTGGTCTGATCCAAAAACGATGGCACAAATTGTTGCTTCGCTGTTCCTTTTTACCTGCTTTTTTTCACTGATGGCTTCAACCTTTTCTGCTTTAAAATATGCGATGATACCTAATGCTATTGTGTGATAATAATCATCCAGCGAGCTAACTGCTGTTTCGTATTGAACAATATTAGAAGCTGCCATTGCCTTCATTGCACTTACGACAGACTTCAGATCTTTCGCACCTTCCGTTTTACTTCGTAAATTTTCTAAAGTGTCCATTACTTTTTATTTTGATCCGGCTTTGTCTTGTCTTGATCCGGATCCGGTTTAGGCTTGTCCTGATCTTGGTCCTTCTTTAATTTGTCTTGATTTTCTTCTGACTTAGGCTTGTCCTGAAAAGGAGCAAGTATTGTTCCTGCAATTTTTAAAATAGCGTCGCTATCTTCATCACTCAATTTGTCATTTGAAAATAATCGTTTGATTATTTCGTCCGGAAAAGCATTATTGTTTTTTAATAAAGCATTTTCCGCATCCTGAATTTTGTCGATAGGAACATTATCCAGAAGCCCATTCTTTAATGCAAGCAGGACAATAATTTGTTCTGAAACCGGCATCTGCTGAAGTTCAGGTTGCTTCAGGCATTCACGTATCCGCTTTCCATGCTCAATTGTCTTTTTTGTATTTTCATCGAGCCTTGTGCCGAAACGTGCAAAGGTTTCCAACTCTTCAAACTGGGCATATTCCAATTTTAAATTTGCTATGGAACGATAAGCGGGCAACTGCGCTTTATCGCCTACTCTTGATACAGATTTTCCAACATCAACTGCAGGCAAAATACCCAACTCAAATAATTTGGGGGACAGATAAATCTGCCCGTCTGTTATTGAAATAAGATTGGTTGGGATGTAGGCAGAAATATTTTGTGCTTCTGTTTCAATGATGGGCAAAGCTGTTAACGAGCCACCTTTTAGTTCATCACTTAAATGCGTTGACCTTTCTAATAAACGGGAATGGATATAAAAAATATCACCCGGAAAAGCTTCACGTCCGGGTGGCCTTCTCATCAATAATGAGATCTCACGATAAGCACGGGCATGATGCGTAAGATCATCATAAATGATTAGCACATCTCTCCCCTGTTCCATAAAATATTCTGCAATGCTGGTGGCAGCATACGGTGCTATATATTCCAAACCCGGAGAATTATTTCCTTCAGCCACAACAACGGTTGTATATTCCATCGCACCTTTTTCCTCCAGGTTGGCAATCACTTTTGCAACAGCCGATGCACGCTGACCAATGGCACAATACACGCATAAAACATTTTTAGCTTTTTGATTGAGGATGGCATCAATTGCAATGGCAGTTTTACCGGTCTGGCGATCGCCCACAATTAATTCACGTTGTCCGCGACCAATTGGAATGAGTGCATCAACCACTTTAATCCCGGTTTGCAACGGAACAGTAACTGCATTGCGATCCATGATGGCATGCGCCGGACGTTCAATTGGTAATCTTTGCCTGCTAACAACAGCACCTTTATTATCTATCGGTTCACCCAACGGATCAACCACTCTTCCAATCAAAGCGTTGCCCACCGGGACATCCATCACACGACCAGTTCTTTCTACTTCATCACCGGCTGTTAGTAATGAATCTTTGCCTAACAATATCACACCTATTTCATCTTCATCAATATTATAAGCAATACCAAACAAACCGTTAGGGAATTGCAGTAATTCTTCAAACCCGACATTCGGTAAACCAGATACTTTTACAATACCGGTTGATACACTTTTTACAATACCAATTTCACGCGGTTCAAAAGGAAATACATAATTGTTTATACTATCGTCTAATTGTTCGATTGTGCTGGTAGTGTCTATATTTTTTACAGTTTCTGTCATATTATACTGTTGCAGGTTTGCCATTCATTTCAGGCTTTGCATTTTGTTTATCTTTTGTTGCCTCGGCAATATTCTTTTGAAGTGATTGAAGATATTCTGCAAAACTCCAGGCGAGTTTATAACCATTTGTTGTAAGCTCAATGCCACTGATCAAATCGGGCGACTTTGTAAACTGAAGCGTTGTTTTTGTTCCAAGCGTTTCATTCACGGCATCCGTCATAGCTGCCTGTTGTGGTGCAGGTAAATCAAAAGCGGTTCGCACTAAAATGGTATTTGCATTGGATTTGAAAGCTGTTATAAACTTCTGCTTTTCATCATCATTCAATTCATGCAGGCGTTTGATAAAAGTGTTCACTGTTTGTTCTTCGAGGCTTGATGAAGCCATTTCTTTCAACGCTTTTTTTGTGATGGTAAAAACTTGTTGTTGTGTTTTAACTGCACTTGCTAATTCAGCGCTTTCCTGTTTTTCTTTTGCCGCTTTTTCAAGCTTGTCACGTAAAGTATTGGCTTCATTTTTTGCATCTTCTAACAGCTTGTCACGTTGCGCATTTGTGTCGGCAACGACTTTATCCATCAGGGCTTTTTTCTGCGCATCGAAGTCATCATTTCTTTTTTTGAAGTCTGCCTCTTCTTTGATGGCTGCTGCTTTTTTATCATTCGCATCCTTTATCTGCCCGGCAATTTTTTTCTCTCTTTCATCAATTGCTTTGAGGATGGGTTTATATAAAAAACGTTTGAGCAACCAAACCAAAATGAGAAAGTTTATTACCTGTGCTATTACAGTGAACCAGTTTATTTTCATCTGATAATTTTTATTTTGTTTTTGCCAGATGCCCGCCTGAGCGGAATGGGCAAGGAATTCGCAAAGACATTTGTTGTTGATATACAGTTTTGTCCTTGCTCATTTCATTACTTATGAATTGCGATAATGTGGTTCCAGAAAGGGTTGGCAAATATGAGTATCATCGAAACCACGAAACAGTAAATTCCCAATGACTCAATCATAGCCAGACCGACAAACAAAGTTCTTGTAATCGTTGGCGCTGCATCGGGTTGTTGCGCAATAGAACTTAATGCTGATGCTACTGATTTGCCTTCACCCAATGCAGGTATCATGCAACCGATGCCTGTTGTAAACCCTGCAGTTACAATTGATATTACTGCAATCATTGTTATACTATCCATACTATTTTTATTTAGTTGTTACTTTTTTTGGTTTACTAATTTTTTTTGAATCATGCACAGCGGCGGTTATATATACTGTTGCCAAAATGCCGAAAATATA